>NZ_JBFRBC010000038.1:0-14559 GCF_040932045.1 Microbulbifer sp. TYP-18 | reverse complement strand
ATTGCGGATAGGGTCATCCAGGATGATCAGGTCCGCCGGGTTGCCGGTGACACCGCCGGCCAGACCCTGGGCCAGATAGCCGCCCCCCGCGGTGGTGGCATAGCGGGTCATCTCCTCCTGGCCCGGCTTCAGCTGGGTATCGAACACCGCCTGGTGGATATGCCCGCGGATCTTGTCCCGGTTGATCCGTCCCCAGCGCTTGGCGAACGCCTCGCTGTAGGCCAGGTGAATAATGTTCTTTGCCGGGAAGTGCCCGTGGTAATAGGCGGGGAAACTCTCGCTCACCAGCCGGGACTTGCCGTGCTGCGGCGGTAAGAAAATCATCAGCCGCCGGCATCGGCCATCCACGATACGCTGGAGCTTTGCCGCCACCAAATGGTGAAAGCGCGCCGGCGCATAGGTGGGATCGTGAGCGATCTCGTAAGCGATCAGATTGTTGTAGGCCAGCTGGCGCCAGTCGACGCCCGCTGATTCCGCCTCCATTAGCCGGTGCCTTCCGCCTCCAGTACCGCCTGCGCCATCTTGCGCGCAGCGCCCGGGCCCACAAACTCCAGCGGATCACCGCCCGGGCCCGTCACCTCCAGCGCCTTCAGTTCCGGCGCCCAGTGCCGCCGCAGCTGGCCGTAGCAGTGCACCGCCAGACTGAGGGTTTCGCGGCGCTCTTTAACCGCCTGCATCAACTGCTTGCCCATTAAATCCTTTACCCGGTCCGCATCGATCCCATCCGCCGCCGACAGGTCCTCCACAATCGCCGCAACCGCCCCGGAGAAAGCCTCCCGCGCATCCCGCTCCGCCTGCATCCCGATCCGCGCCAGTCCCTCCACGGGATCACAGCCCAGCGCCTGCAACTTCTCCTGCACCTGCTGTGTCCGCTTGTTCGGCGTACCCTTGGTGCGTCCACCGGTTTTTTTACCGCCGCTCTTGCCTTCCGTCGACATCACACCCACCTCTTGTTGAGTAAATTCAGCGAAGGCACCCGATAGGGTTTGCGTGCCTCCAGGGTTTTTCTATGGCCGGGCCCGCCGTGCCGCACCTCGTAGCCACCCACCATCAGGCAGCGGCGGATGGTGTTGCGCGTCAGCCCCGTCTTCTCCACCAGATAGTGCATAGTCGTCCACTCGGGTCCAACCACCGCCGCCACCCGTCGCTGCGCCTCACCGTAACCCTGCCTCATACCTCCTCCGGCCACTTTTGCGCTTTCTCCTGCCGCTGCCTGGCCAGTTTGTGCCGCTGGTAGCTGTAGTACCAATTCATCACAAAAGAAGCGACAGCCACTGAAGCACAGATAAAACCGATGGGATTTTGAGTGAACAGGCTGTAGAGGCTGCCAATCGCACCGGCGGTTACCGTTGTGGCGTGGCCAGCCTTCTCCGCCAGCTCTCGCATAAGATCGTGCACGGTCATGGTTTCACCATCGCCTTTGTCTTTTCCTTACTTCCCTGGCTGGAGCCGTACCAGAACTGCAGGATCATTGGTATTGCGCCGGTGATAACGCCGAGCATCAGGGTTCCGGTCTGTTCGAATGCTGGAGTTACCTCGACGCTGCCGGAGAACAGCAGGTAGGTCAGGAAGAAATAGCCGCTGATAAACACAAACGACAGCAACGCCTGAACCCACAGGCCCCCTTTAATGCCAAGTTCCCGCGCACTCTTGCGGTCCTCCACCTCAAGCTGGTACACATCGATATCCAGCTCTCGCATCTTCACCTTAAAATCGTTGTCGAGACCCCGCAGCTCCAGTAGCTTCTCAGGGCTCGCGTTCTGTACCAGCTCCGCGATGTCCTGCTCACTGCCCTCGCCATCCTGCAGGAAGTGATCCGAAAGGAACTTCACCGCAGTACCCGCCACCGGACCACCCAAAGCAGCGCCCAGGGTCGGGGCCACGCTTTTAACGATTGCTTTCCAGCTCATTTGTAGCTCCTGATAGAGAAAATGTGATGAGCGTCTAAAATGCAAAAATAGCTTGACTAGTGTTTTAAAGACAAAAATCAGCGCCCGCACTACAACAATCTTGACAAGCAAACTGCGGACCCGCTCTAATTCAAATTCCTGTCATTACCAACGGCAGATTAAATTTAGGGCCAACATCTTCTTGTAAAATTTTGCATCGCTGGCCAAAGCACCGGGATTATCCCCAATCACCTATTAAGGAATAAAAATGACCAATCTTTTCAAGAAAAACTTTGTTTTTTGTCTCCTGGCATTTGCAAGCTTCTCTGCAAGTGCAAGTGATCATGTGATAATAGGCACAATGAACTATATGGCAAGCACGAGAACTAATTTAATAATTAGGTTAGATAGTGGAGTACCAGCTAATTGTAATAGCCCTTCCAATAACCTAATGAGAATCAACAAGGAGGATTCAGTCATCATATCTGTAGCTCTGGCATCCTGGGCAAGCGGAAAGAGGAGAATAACTGTATACACTGATGCCGACGGATCATGTACTGTCAACCAAATTGATCCAGAGCGCTAACAAGCTCAAGAACAACTACAGAGACAACAACCATAACAAAAAACCGGCCCAGCGGCCGGTTTGGATGGTAGCTCTTAAGCTAAGCAGGCTCACTCAAGACAAAAAAATAAATACTGCAAACTATCCCACATATAGGTTCAAGCTTCTCAATTATAAACGTGGATATAACTGAGAGTTTCTGAAACTGACTGATCGATACAATCACCTTTTGTAAAAAGGGTCACAGTCTTTTGAGCCGCAAATGCCATCATTAGCATACTCAGGTATTCCTTAGCCAGTGGCCGATCCATACTGAAAGATATATAATCTCCATTTGAGCCATGACAGGATGGCGGATTATTAACACCGCCTTCAGGGTAAATATAGACAAGATTAGTTCCTTCGACGATTAAAAGTGAATGGATTTTTACTTGAGATGTATGCCCGAAAGACACTTGAGAAAAAAGCAAAATTGCTGATACAAGAAAAAACCTTAACATAATATTACTCCGATATATTTATAGTACCCTCACATGAGGAAGTCATGCGCACCAAAAGATACAGGCCCTATTCGTATCTGGCAAGAAGGCTATTCCCCCACCATCAACTTATTTACTGGCCAGACCAGAAATAGCACTAATTGCACCTAGCATCTGTAACTCCAAATTTTGAGTCCTGGGGAAGTAGCTTTCTCCAGACATAAAAAACCGGCTCAGTGGCCGGTTAGATAAAAGCGATTGGTGCACAGATGTCACCATCGTGGGGATTAATGAGACTTAAACGATGGGGCTAACACACTACGTGGTAACAATTTCATCGACTATCTGGAAAGGCTATTGCCTGTCCGCAAACAAAGCCCCACACCAACATCAACCTTCCAAAATCCATTCGCCTTTGATTTATATAAGTAGAGGCGACTGGACTCATTCAACAAACAGATACGTTGCAGCGAGCACAACCTATCTCTATTTATTATAAATTTACAACATTACTTGTTCTACAACTCTATACCCAGATGTTCCCCCATTCGAGCAACCATTAAAATATAGGTAAACTGGCTGGTTAGCCATTCGAGCACTTAAAAGCACTGAAAATTGTCTTTTTTGAGCTTCTGTCTCTTGCTGAAGATAGATCCAACCTCCATCTACATCACAATTCTCTACTGTATTACTAGCGTCAGGGGCCTTAAATAAGACATAGTTAGAAGGATATACCCTTAGATTTTTAATATCGACCGGCCCGGTAACACTTGTGTATGCCGATACAAGACTAGAAAAACCCAACAAAAATAAAAATCCTATATTTTTCATAAAAATTTTCTCTGTAATTTCGCAGTGGCAGAACAGCTGAATCGCGGCATTTAAAGCGTAACCACCGCGGCAACTATTATCCCGATTTCTATCCTAGAAGCAATTCTGCATCAATCCTCTAAAGAAACTACCAAAATTGGACGATTGAATAAATTTTTCACATGTGAGAAAAGTGCAATAGCGATTATTTGAAAGATAGCCTAGAAATTTAACGCTGCTCTCAAGGAATTATCTGGAACAAGAATCAGTTAGAAATAAGTTTCTTGCATCGCTACAAAAGTAGCATTGCAACCTGACTGTAAGTGCGAATGCAAGCGTACCTTTTTATTTGCCACATTTGCTGATAACAATACTGATGTAATTTGGTTATAGCGACTTGCAGACATATCTTGCGCTCTAAAGTTTACAACTCCCTGACAATTCCTTTCGTCTCGCGTATACCCATCTTCTAGATAAACCGTTATTGCATCGCCATTGCCATGCCCAATTTTTATCCCCTTAATGTATCCAAACCCTACATCCTCATTTGCAATCCCTACGCTAGATAACAGTGAAAAAAGAACACCTATTACATACTTGCTCATAGAAGCCTCAAAATAAACACTTATTGATATAGTGGTTAATGTGGCCACCATTATCCTTATTCTTGCCTCAGAAGCAATTGCCCACCAGCCTTCTCAAGTAACTATTCAAGTCAGACTGCTGAACAAATTTTATACAACCCAGAAAGCGGCTAATAGCTCCAGACCGTAGGCCGGGCCCGCTCGCCCGGTACGGGCTCAAGGTCATCCATGTGGATGAATCGGCCGCCATGAGCCCCCTTCTGCTTCACACCGATACCGGTAAAACCCTCCTCCATCGCAATACTCAGGAGCTCATAAGCTCGACTCAGGGACACAGACACATCCACCGCCTGCCCCGTGGTGTGCGTCATGGTGGAGCCGATCTTGGCGCAATGGGCTGGGCAGCGATAACCCGAGTTGATCACCATTGGTTTCTTAAACCGCTCCCTCACCCTGATCAATCGGTGCAAGGTGTCATCCGAGAAGTGGTTTTTGCCACAACAACGGCAAGCCAACTCCTCTTCCGTGAAGTAGTCGTTCTTGAACATAGGATCACCAGATACGAAAAAGCCCGCAGTAAGCGGGCTTAGATTGATACAGAAATTAAGCTACAATTATTCCGGCCTACTTAAGTAGAGAAGAAGTCAAATCATCTTCCACCAGCCTGTCCTTAATACGCTTACTGCATATAGACCGAAATAATAGGAGAATAAGTAGTTCCACCCAGATCTACACAAGTTCCTGTGACGATGTTTACTTGTTTTCCTGCTGATTTAGCGGCCAAAACCATAGAATACATTTCTTTAGCCAATTCATTACCTGAAAACATTAGTACAGGTGTAGTATTATTATCACACGTCGAATCAATTATTGTGACATCGTAAACAAATAATCTTCCTCCCGAATTATCATTTATGATTTGAATACGATTGTCAGATATATCGACGAAGCCACTTTGCGCTGCAAAGGCCCCAATAGATACCAACATCCCACCTATCAATGATATTATGTTTTTCATGTACATCTCTCTTAAAATATATGTATACCCAAATACCATCCTAAAATCACGCCCTTCTCCTTTGGCAGATTTTAGTATATGGCATAGTTATTGTGAATCAGTACTTTCCCTTCCCACAACTACCCAACTGAAAAATTTATATACACCTTATCAAAGCACATTGAAAACCTTATTGCTTCAAGACCTGGATATAAATAGCCGAACATGAAGTGCCGGAGCCGTTTACACTTATTCTTATCACCTTTCCTGCTGCGTATGCCATCAAGGCGGTTGAAAGCATTGAATCCGCAACCGGATCGCCAAGGAGAACTTTATTAATATCGCAATCCCAAGTACTTCCAACTGGATTTGGATCTCGTGGGTTTGCAACAATTATCTCAGCCCTTTCAGTATTCCAAACTAGCACTTGTTCAATATCTACTGTCCACAGCCCAGCAAAGGCATTGCTGGAAAAACTAAACAATAGAACCGCAACGCCTAAAATATTTTTCATTTTGTGTATTGCCTTATACTTACGCATCAGTCGTACTTAAGAAATTCAACCTCAAATATCGATAAAAAGACGATTTATAAAACAATTTTGGCTCGAATCGTCAAAATAAATTCTAACTTGTTTATTAGCCATGGCGGCAGCAAGCGCGGCACTATACATTTTGTCAGCCCCCTCTTGTGTAACACTTGATTGACCTACACTTAAATAATAGTAATGTGGCGAACCTGGGCTTGGACAATCAGGGCTTTCACTTTCAAATTGAAAAATAACTTGGCCGTCATTGAGAGGATAAACTGCTTTTATTTTAGATGTATGCCAGTGAAAATCGGCATAGCAGATAGAAGATAGCAATAGTCCACTCACGATAAAAATAAGTTTTTTCATATTAATCCCAACAATTTTCACTTTGCTCATTTTCTTATACTTACCCATCATACTATTAATTGCTTATTAAATTACTGCCGTTCTAAAACCACATATCCGATCGAACATCCAACAGAACCATTAGTTACCCTTATCGTTGCTCTTTTGTCGGCCATGTGTGCAGAAAGTAAAGTAGAATACATCGCATTGGCACCGGGAGTAGTTAAATCCAATGTTGCATAAATACCAGATACGGACTCACAATCCAAAATAGTTTCATCGCCACTAGTTCCTATATATGCTTCTCCAGGGCTTTTCACATAGAGTGTATCGATATAAACGGCATCACACACATCCGGCTTACAGTCTGCATTCGCGAGCCCGCTAATAGAAGCCAGTATGGTTATGAAAAAAACTCTTGCTTTCATTTTAAATCCAAAATTATATTAGAGGTTGATTGTATTACTGCAGACAGCTTAATCACACAAGCAGGAAACTGCTGCGATGCAACCAATGCCTTCTGCTAGCACACTGAACCACTGTCGCTTTCTCGCCAAACTGGGTTTGATCGGCATTCAGTATACGGTGAGCCTGGCGCGAATCAACACCTCAACCTGATCTGACTGAGGGCAAATGCTGGAAAATCGCAGACACAAAAAAACCGACTCGGAGCCGGTTTCTCGGTTAGCAATGCGGAATAACCGCAAGCTAGGAAAAAGTTAGCATTCTGGCACAAACCCTGTCAACCACTTGCATACAATTTTTCTTTGTATCTTTCCACCATCTCAGAAACCGGTCCTAATGCCCTGGCCGGAAGTGGGTCCAGACGTCTCTGAAACCGTTGCCACAAGCTCTTCCAGTGTCCATTCCAGGTGGACTTATTACAGCCTAAAATCGTGCGGGCCTGCCTTAGATCTATTGGCCTGCCATTCACATCCCGAAGCGCGCAGGCGTTGATACAGAAGAAGGCCAGCTTGCTGACCTGGGTTCTGTTGTGCGGTTCACCCCATTGGTCAAACTCGGTCATCAGGTAATGAAGGAGCGCGGCACGCTCTTTGAACCGCGCTGCCGGCGGCGCATAGGCGGCCATACCCCAGCTGTAGGCCAGTGGGTCGGTTTGGCGCAGCTTGGCTACTACATTTTGAATCAGGCCCTTTTCACAGGCGTCCATGATACGGCCACCGCTGCCCTTCCCTACTCTCGTTTCAACCGCATACAGGGTCGGTGCCGGTATTCTCGCCGTCACTGCGCCCTGCTCGTCCCGGATTTCGTCGACGGTGCGCCTGGGGCGGGAAATTGCTTGGCTTTTTATGACATGCGTATAGTCGGCCTGCCCTGTGGGGCTGTCGAAGGCGTCATGCCATGCCTGTCGAGCGGTGTGGAATCTCATCAGCTGGCCGTGAAGATCTTGCGATACAGCTTCGGGGTTGGATTGCGGTCCCGGTTCCTGAGCCTGCCGGAGGTCTGCCAGCGCAGAAAGTCGCCACAAGCCAATTCGTATCTGGCACACCTGTCTCGTTGGTGGCAGTGATCGCAGGGCGATGGCTCCGTCAGGGCACGCTGTTGATTGGGTGTCAGTTCGGTCTTGCCCCAGCTACGCATCAGGCCCCTCTCTCGGTATACATCAGGATAATCATCGAACCAGCCCCTTTTCCCGCATCCTTGTTTGAGTTTCAAACAGCGCCCGCAGCTTGCTGCGCTCTACCTCAACCTTTGGTATCTCGGTCTTGCAACGCCCGTCAATCACGTCGTGGCAACAGCTGCAGCCATAAACACCCCACCAGTCGGGGGACTTTCGGGCCATACCGGCGTGGCTGGGTAGATGGCACAGCACTACCGTCTCCGGGTCTCCGTTGCAGTGCGGGTAGAGCCGCAAGGTGCAGTCCTCACCCTTCGCCGCCTGACGTAACTTAGTGCTGCGCATCCAGCAATGCTCCAAAGTCGACGCCCTTGAGGGTGTACCGATCAAATACCGTATCGATATAGCGTTGGCACTGCTTGACCGTCATCAGGCGTGTGACCGGAAACCACTCCATCAGGTCGAGCTTGTCCTGATACGCCACCGGCTTGATGATCTTGTCGTAGCTCTCCCGGAACTTTTCGTCTTCCTCCCGCAGAATTGGTACGCCAATGGTCAACTTGCACTCTGCCCGTGCATGGGCGCTGTCGTCACCATACAGGGATCGGCCAATGCGCTGGTACAGCTCGAAGCACATGCGGTTCTGATCCAGGCTGCGGTCCTTGCCCAGGCGCCAGAAAAAACGTACCACCTTGTGTTCCGCAAACAGGCCTTCACAGTGTTTATAAAACCCTTGCAGGCTGGCCTGGCTATTGACCTGGAACTGTTCCGGCATTCAGGCATGCTCCGCTGTAGTTTCCTCGTCAGGAAACAGGGATTTCAGGTCGCTCAGTGTCCTGCTACCAATCGACCTGGAGCGCTCTTGCGCCGCCTTGTCAGGCAAAGCAAGGGGCTTAAATCGCTTGTGAGCCATTTCTCCATGGGGTTTTTCGCACATTCCCAAAAAAGCGGCATAGCTCGGAGGCCAAACCTCATCGCCCTGCCTCCCCGCTTCCCTTACCATAAATTCCAACCGGTCGAAGCCCCGCTTCCATGCCACGTCGCTGAGATCGGCTGTCTTCTGTGCCCACAGCAGGAAGTTTGGAGAATAGCCTTCCCGCTCATTGCCCGGCTCACCTTCCTGAGATACCCATTTGTGGCCAAACAGCTGCGTCATTCGTGCCCACATCGCGTTCAGCAGCTTCTGCTGCCTCGGCGGCAGCAAAGTTGGCCGCGCATTGTTGGCGGATGCGTTCGAGCTTGTTGGGTTGGCCAAAACCTGATTGATGTTTCGCATGGTCACTCCTCTGCTCATGGTTTTTTAGCCACTCAAAGCGGAAACCTCTCCAACCTCGCTCACAGCACACACCGAGACAGTCATCAACGGAGAAACCAGCAACAGCGGCTTTGTGGAGTTCGCCCGCCATTCGATTGACAGCGGTTTGTGTAAGTTTGGCCTTGCGTGTGCTTTTCCAGTCACTCAGCACGTTAGGACTTGGCGCCTCAGGCCAGGAAGCAAAATCCAGGGAAGGATTTTTCGGTTTAGCAGGGGCGTGAATTTTCGCATCCCCTTGTATTACTCTTACTGTACTGCTCTTACCTGTACTACTCTCTTCCGCGTTTTCCGAATACCCCCCTTCGGGATTCCGAATAGGGTTCTCCGTGTTTTCCGAATACCCCCTTCGGGATTCCGAATACCCCCCACTCACAAAAATGTTGCGTTCACAAATACGCTTTCCATCGCGTTTTTGGGTGATCGTCAAATAGCCTTTTTTCTCCAGGCTGGAGATGATTTCAGACACCCGGGATGGGGACAGATTGAAGAATTCGGCGAACGCCTTGTTGGACTTGTAACAGCCTCTGACAGGATCTACGGACAGGCTATTGATTTCCACCAACATAACCTTTTCCTGCAAGCTCAGGTCCTTGGACAGCCACAGTTCCGCTGGAATCCAAACGCCCTCAAATGCGCGTTTATCGCTCATTGACACCTCCGCCCGCTTCTGCGGTCCCTCAGTGACCTTGATGGTTCCGGTACATCAAAAGGTGCCGGCCTTTCACCGGCTCGGGACGTCCCTGCCCTTCTACTGCTTCCTCACAAACTGCCCTGTCACTCCAAACCAGTGATGGATTCGTTTTCACCCAGCACTTTCTGGAAGCTTGACAGAGTTTTTAAGAGTCTCTGATAGCCCCTCTAACTCGCACAATTCTTCGGTAACCTCATCCAGAATGATCTCGGCTTGCTGTGCAGCCAGCTGCGCCTGTGTTTTGCCCTTGGAGCCATCCAACCGCCGGCCACAAAATGCCAGCCGCTGACGGTCATGCTCGGGCAACTCCGCCAACAACTGAGGAATGATTTCTTTCATGGCATAACCTGCTCTTGATTGATGTTGTACCGCCGGCTAATCGGGACCTCCACTTACAGCTTTTTGTACTTGCCCAATATGGCTTGGGCTGCCTGGGCTTTTTTAACCTCTTCGAGAGTCTCAGCTTCGTAAATGGGCAGTGACGTCTCGATAATGATCCTCGCCAACTGCTCGTGGCCGATACCGTAGCGCTTCGCCACCGCCTTTAACCGGTCAAACACCGGTTGTGATGTGCGCAAATTCGATTTTCGAAAGTTTGTTTTCATCCCCGGTCCCTGTGCCCGTAACTTTGTAATAGGTGCCGGCCTTCCACCGGCTCGGGGCTATAGCCCTTGGCACTGTATCTCCACACACTTCGCGGTCGTGTCGTGCCTGATCTCCCCCCGAGCTCTGCTACTCTGCTCCATCCTGTGGGTGGATTGCTTGGTGCCGGTCTTTCCCGGCTGTCAGCGGTCTTTCCCGTCGTCCGCCTGAGGTGACCAACACCTATAGAGGGGATAGGCCTTCGCGCCCCCCGAGCTATGCCGGCCTGTCTATTAACTCTGGCAACACTCCAAATGCCAGTTGGGGTTTATTGCAAATAGCAGTAATCAGCGCCGTCCTGCTCGGTCAAAATACCGCCACTGACTGCAACTATTGCCTTCGCAAGTGCCGGACTAGCCTTGCGACGACCACTTGCCACCTGGTGCAGATATGCAGCTGTACATGGATATCCAGCCTCAGCGCATAGACGAGCTAATTGCTCACGCCTGCGATACCAAACATCCCGCACGTGGGTCGCTAAGCGTGTCTCTGCCCTACATCGCTGTTTGTCTTGCTGTGCACTCATGACATACAGAGTATGTCTTTTAGACTAAGGTTGCAAGTATGGACCAAATGCAAGAGGAATCAATCTGTGCCAAAGTTGCCGCTATCGGCAACACAGCCGGGGTCATTAAACAGGTAAATTCGAGATCAAAACGTGTACACCGCCAAAGGTCGTTTAGACATTAAGACAATCAGAAGGGAGAACGCTCGCCGTATCGCCAAGGAAATGGGAGGGCAAGCGGCGTTAGCTCGCGCGCTCGATATGCCTAATCCAGGAATATCGCAAATTATCGGTAAGAACCCTCGTCGAAATATCGGTGACGTCATGGCCCGCCGAATTGAGGATGCAGGGAAGTATCACCATGGTTGGCTGGATATCTATCATGGAGACGAACATTCAGAAGCAGCAAATATATCTGGTGGGGTAAACGTAGATCTGCTTAGGGATTCTCTATTGCGTACCCAAAAGGAGATGCAACTTCTATCTCTGAGCCTTAGCAATGAGGAACAAATGGAGCTACTGGCAAAAGCTGCAGCTGCCGTATACGCTTACACCGAATCAACTGGCGGAACAACCCTTGTTGACCCTAGTTACGCTCTCAAGCTTCTACTGCCGAAAGGCTCCTAATTTGAGCCTCGAATTGCGGGCACGTTCTGTATATACCAACTTTACGGCATTCCAATAATTTAGTGCAGGCACCGCAACAGGAATTCATTAAAGACAGGGCCTCCCTCAAGGCGGCCAGTACTTCTCCATCTCTTGTTTCCCTACTCGGCTCCCTAGCAATTATCTGCATTTTACCTTCCCTTCAAGTTGCACAAGATTTCGGGAAAGACTCCTTTGTGAAAATAAAATTTAGTGTTTTGTACCATTTGCAATCATGCTTATGGGCCATTACTTAGATAAAAAGAACAAAGTAGCAGATTTTTATTCTATTGCAGATAGCAAAAACACTACAGTTCAAAAGCCTCGCATCAAAACTACTTCAAGCACCTCCCCTGAATTGCGCCCCCTTTCAACATCTATTGGCTGCCGGGGCCCTAGACTCGTGCCCATACTGCAGGGCCCTCCCATAACGGCACAGCAGCTCACTTAGGGGTATCTCACAACTTTGTAGCTCATTTATATGGAGGAAAAAAATGGGGCCTCGCATTCGCATAACTGGTTGAGTTATACGAACTCCTAGAGCTAGGTGCGAACGCTTTCATTGAGCAAGAGCTCGCCTAAGACTCTACTTGTGATGTTGAGCTACGCGACCTAGTTAACACAATTGGCAGACTAATTAACTCTAAATACAATAAAAGTTAATCAATTAGCTTTACAAAGTTGGTCTTATTGATTAACCTGTTCTCACTTACCAGGGAGAACAGCCATGCCTACGACCTGCTCAACTAACCCTCCTTGGGACTCTATTAGACAGTTTGAGCGTCAGAAAGAGTCTCAAATAGGCTCGTCTATATCCAGCACAATTCTGACAAACGGTTGTATCCGCCTCGACAGTATCTCTCGCCAGACTGAACTCGGCCTGAAGCAGTTTCAGGGGGTGGCGCAATGATGAACTTCGCCACCAGCTCAGCCAGGCCAATAGAGGACGCCCTGCCCGACTACGAGTGTCACCAGGACAACCAGCGGGAAATCACCCAAAAGGACATCGAGGCAGTCGCCGAATTCATTGAGTATCGCTTATTAAAAGAGCGCGGCATTTTGAGCAAAGCTGCCGTGCGCGCTCGCGAATTGTTCGCCGATGCAATGGCAGACCGAATCGACAGCCTGGCCGGGAA
This sequence comes from Microbulbifer sp. TYP-18, assembly GCF_040932045.1. Taxonomy (NCBI): domain Bacteria; kingdom Pseudomonadati; phylum Pseudomonadota; class Gammaproteobacteria; order Cellvibrionales; family Microbulbiferaceae; genus Microbulbifer; species Microbulbifer sp. TYP-18. Next base: position 1,845 of record NZ_JBFRBC010000038.1, on the reverse strand, counting down.
CTCCGATAGCACCGGCCCTGAACACATCGGTTTGCTTGCAATACATGACGCTGTAGAGGCTGGATTCGAGATTCAAGAGGCCGCCCGCAAAGCCATAGCACACATTGCCGAGGAACACTTTGAGGAGTTCTCAGCCGAAGCCCGCTGCTGGGGTTGGCTGGAATGAACGGTTCATTGAGCGCCCTTCTGGTAACCGCCAGCCGCCGTGCCAGCTACCTGTTTCCTGGCCTGAACGTAACCGTGGTTCGCGCTTGTGACATGGACTGGTGGGAAGAGGTCTGCAAAGCCATTCGCGAGCGCTGCCGTCAGTCCTATCAGCGCTGGGGTCACTGTGAAAACCCCTACCCCGTTGGCGACCTGAAGCGTTGGGAGTGGGTCGAAGAAACCCAAGCCATTGTGCGGGAACGCCTGTCACTGGTGCTGCGTGACACCAGCTGGGCTGAAGAGGATGCCATCTGTGATCTGGGCGGCGCAAAACGCGGGGAAGTGATTCCCTTCCCTACCCCGCAACGACAGAGGAAACCGCAGCAGGAAGCGGCTAAACGCAACGTCAACTGGGAATGTGAGGACGCCCATGTCTAGCTTGCCCAAAATCATCGATGCCACAGAGGTAAAGTTCTGCCAAATCGCTCCGAAGGCACTCAACTACCAGTCCGAAAGAGGCTTCGCACTGCAAATCCTCGCCAACAATGAGTACCTGGCCAGAGTCGCTAAAGAAAACCCCATTTCCCTGCAGCAGGCGATCACATCTGTTGCCTCAATCGGTCTTTCCCTGAATCCGGCAGAGCGCCAGGCCTACCTGATCACCCGCAATATCAAGGTTGCGCAAAACCAGTGGCAAAGCCGGGTCTTCCTCGAGCCCTCCTACATGGGGCTGGCCAAGCTCGCCACAGACTCGGGCAGCATTTCATGGGTACAGGCAAACCTTGTCTATGCCAACGACACTTTTGTCGACAACGGCCCCGGTGAGCGCCCCACACACACCTACAACGCCTTTGCCAAGAAAGACCAACGCGGCGATTTTGTCGGCGTCTACTGCGTGGCAAAGACGCACGAAGGAGACTACCTCACCAATATCATGCCGGAAGACGAAGTGCTCTCCATCCGGGACCGCTCCGAAGCCTGGAAGTCGTTCAAATCCGGCAAAGCCAAAACCGGGGGACCCTGGCAAACCGACTTCGGCGAACAGGCGAAGAAAACCGTAATACGCCGAGCCTTCAAGACCTGGCCCCGTACCAACCTGGCCCGCATGGCGGAAGCGGTCCACCTCTCCAATGAGAACGAAGGGTTTGAGCCTATTCTCACCTCCCCACAGATCAAGGACTACACCGCTGAACAGAAGCGGTACTTTGACCAGCTGATAAGCCAAAGCTCAGCCCTGCGCATGTTGGCCTTCCAGAAAAGCCTGGATGACTCAACATTTACCAATCTCTATCACTCATTCGAGAAAGGACAGAAAGGCAAATACCAGCGTGCTGTGGATGAGCTGCTCAAAAGCGGAGAACAACAGTCCCAGCAGATAATTGCTGATTTTACGGCAACAGCTACCTCTGACGATCCAGACGGCATTCTGGAGATATACAACGAATTGTCGTTAGAGGAATTTGATTTCATCGCCTCTCGGCTGCCAGCCGAGATCAATCTGGTGATCGATGGAGTGATTAACCAGCGCCCCGGCGCACTCAGTCAGCAGTAACCGCTAGGGCCGCCAGTACGGGGCCCACTTTAGGCAGTGAGTGATGGCAGCTTATTACAACGAGATTGATCCATTTGCGGCCCAGTGGTTAAGAGAACTGATTTCAGCCGGTCACATAGCGCCAGGCGATGTCGACGAGAGGAGCATTG
>NZ_JBFRBC010000037.1:0-16533 GCF_040932045.1 Microbulbifer sp. TYP-18 | reverse complement strand
CTTGAAGGTTCTGAGTCGGTGTGGTTTCAGATCTGCAGCGTTCCAGATTTGCCTAACCTGCCATGTGGTAACACCGGCGTACTTCGCCATCAACGAGACACTCCAGTGAGTAGACTCATGAGGAATGCGGCTCGTCGTCAATGTGAGAACACGGTTCACAATCTCGGCATCAATTACCGACGGTCGCCCTGGCCTTGCCTGGTCAAGCAAACCCTCCGGGCCTGATTCGATAAAGCGCTTCTTCCACTTGTGAACTGTCTTGCGAGACACGCGCTGGGCCGCAGCCACGTCCATCACTGGCATGCCCTCCGACAGAGCCAGAATAATCTTCGCTCGAGTAATTTGACCCTGCTGAAGCGAGGTGCTGCGAATCCAGCTTTCCAGGATCGCTGCATCATGAGCGGTAATTGTAAAAACGTCAGGAGTATCCATGGGGCAAGTATACGTAAACTCAAATCAGGTAACCTTATTTTCCGCATGGACCACTAGGGGGGGAGTCATACTGCCTAATGAAAGTAATTTAAGTGATGGTGATCAGTTTTATTATAGATTTAATTCTAAGGTGATTAGGAAGAAGAGTCCCATTGTGAAACAATTTACAACTGAAGTTATAAGAATAAAAGATAAGAAAATTTTGGGAAAAAAAATAGAATTCGGCAGAATAGGCGGAGATACTCCAACAGGTATTCTACATCCTTCTTCTTATGGCTGTAGTGAAATGGAAGGGTTTGATAATGACCTGTTCAATGCAGTTGTAAAACTTAAAAGCCAGTTATAAGTTATGTAATTTGAAGATATTTATGAAAGATATATATCTGCTTTATCAGTAGAGCTTTGTTATAAATCGGGGTTGGCCAAAGTGACATAAACCCAATTAAATCAAGGTACCGATAGATACAGCTCTGGCGCACTCTTGTGTTGCGGGTAGTAAGCGGTTTTCCGGGGGAATCGCTAAAAAAAATCGACAGCCGCAGCCAGATCTCCGATTGTCCGGGCACCGGCCTCCCGGAGCTGCGCCGCGCGCCGGGGCTGGTTGGTGTAGCCGATCACCGGCATACCCGCGGCGACCGCGGCCCTGACCCCGGCGATGGAATCCTCGATCACCAGGCAGTGGAGCGGCTCGACCCCCAGGGTGCTGGCCACGTGTAAAAACAGGTCGGGCCAGGGTTTGCCCCGTTCCACATCTTCGGCGCTGAAAATCCGACCGTCAAAATACTCGAACAGCCCGGTTTTATTGAGGGTGAGGCGCATTTTTTCGTGGGAGCCGGACGAAGCCACGCAACTGGGCAGATTGATCTCCTGCAGGTGGCCGAGCAGTTGCTCGATTCCCGCAACTGGCTGTAATTCGCGTTGGAATGCCTCGCGAATACGGCGCTCCGTATTGCCGAAATAGTGATCCGGCAGGGGACCACCGTAGCGGGTCTCGATCTCCAGCAGGCAGTCCTGCGCCGGGCGGCCGCTGAATTCCTCGTCCAGTTCTTCGGCGGTGGTTTGCATGCCGAGTTTATTCATCTCCTCGGCGAGTATCCGGCAGACGATGGTTTCACTGTCCACCAGTACACCGTCGCAATCAAAGATAACCAGCTGTGTGGCGAGCATATTCAATCCCGGCAGTCAGGTTGCGGACAGCAGCAACAGGGCCAACAGTACGCCGATAGCGCCACTGAGCCGCAACACCGTTTCGCTGCTGGCGCTGATTTTCATGGACAGGGCTTTGGTGCGCTCGAAGCCTATGAACAGCATATAGGTGCCGGTCAGGACCATCAGAATCCCCAGTACATTAAACAGGATATTCCAGGCATGTGTGTCGCCGATCAGCAGCAGTATCAGGCCGATGGTGACCCTGGCCCAGGCCGACACGGCATAGCCGGTCTGATTCAGGCGCTCAGTCATATCTCTCGCTATCCGGGGCCTGGCGATCACGGCGATGGACAGGACCAGGATCGCCAGTCCCAGGAACCAAAGAATCAGTTTTGTCATCGTTTTCTCCCCTATGGTGTGGTGCCGTTGGGCGCATCGTCGGGTGTACGACAGTAATTAGAAGTCCCCCCATTGATACTGCAATACCGACAGCGCCGCTATGGGGGCGGTCTCGGTGCGCAGCACCCTGGGTCCCAGGCGCAGCGGCAAAAAAGACTGCGCCAGGGCGGCATCGATTTCGGCTGCGGACAGGCCGCCCTCGGGGCCGACCAGCAGTGTCACCGATGCCGGCGGCTCGCGCTCCTGTGCCAGCTGCTGTAGGCGGGACTGGGTGCGGTGGTGCAGAACCAGCTTCAATCCGCCTTCGGTGCCGGCTATGGGTAGATATTGGGTGAGCTTTAGGGGTTCTGCAATGGTGGGTACCCGGTTGCGGGCGCTCTGCTCGCAGGCACTGATGGCGATCTGTTGCCAGTGCGCCAGCTTTTTGGCCAGGCGCTCGCCGCTCAATTTTACTTCGCAGCGTTCAGTAAACAGGGGTTGCAGGTGCGCTATGCCCAGTTCGGTGGCCTTCTGCACCACCCAGTCGAAGCGCTCGCCGCGGGAAATACCGCTGGCGAGGGTCAGCGACAGCGGCGACTGCCGGTCCTCGTCGCAGTGATCCAGCAGCCGCACCCGCGCGCGCTTGCCGGCTTCCACTATCTCTGCGCTGTACTCGCCGCCGCGCCCGTCGAAAACCACCAGCGGATGGCCGGCGCTGAGCCGCAATACCCGCACCAGATGCCGGGAGGCGGATTCGTCCAGTTGGGTTTCAATACCCGGTGTCAGCTGCTGGGGGGAGAAGATACGCGGGATACGCATGCAGGGCATTATCCTTGTTGCGGGCGGGAGCTTCGGAATGTAAATAGTGCCTGCGCCTGGCGGATTTGTCGCCGGGGTTTTCGTAAGTCGCAAGCCCCGACGGGGAAAATCCACGCGGGGCTTTTGCAATCAACCGTCAGGCGTTCTCGTGGCCGACCGGCAGTTCCCTCAGGCCGCGCCAGCTGTGCACTTTGCCCCGCAGTGTCTCTATCACCTTGTACAGGTTTGGTACCAGGATCAATGTCACCGCGGTGGCGAACAGGACACCAAACGCCAGACTCACCACCATGGGAATCAGGAACTGGGCCTGAATGGAGCGTTCGAACATGATGGGCACCAGGCCCACAAAGGTGGTGATGGAGGTGAGGATGATGGGCCGGAAGCGGTCCCGCCCGGCCTGGATCACCGCGTCCATAACGGCCATACCCTGACTGCGCAACTGGTTGATGCGGTCCATCAGTACCAGGTTGTCATTCACCACCACGCCGGCCGCGGCGAGGAAGCCCAGCATGGACATGATACTGATGTCGTACCCCAGCAGCAGGTGGCCCACCAGCGCGCCGAAGAAACCGAAGGGGACTGCGGTGAGTATCAGCAGCGGCTGCGAATAGGAACGGAATGCGATGGCCAGCAGGGCGTAGATGGTGAATAGCGACAGGACAAAGAAAGCGATGATGGCGCTGTTGAACTCCTCTTCCTCCTGCATCTCCCCGGCGGTTTGCAGGGTGAAACCGCGGTAGAGCTTTTCCCACCCCGGTACATTGTTCTCGCGCAACTGCTTGAGAATCTCGTGGGCCGAAGCCGTGCCAGGGGTGAGTTCCGCCCTGATGCGCACGGTGCGCTCGCGGTCGTGGCGGCGAATGGTGGTATAGCCGGGCACATAGACTGCATCGGCCACGGCGCTAAAGGGAATTTCGCCGTTGTTGGTGCGGATGCGTATCCGGTCTATTTGATCCTCGCTGGCGCGCTCTTGCTGCGGGTAGCGCACCATCACCCGCACGTCCTCGCGGCCGCGGGGTATGCGCTGCACTTCTTCGCCGTAGAATCCCTGGCGCACCTGCCTGGCCACATCGGCCAGGCCGATGCCCATATTGGTGGCGTTGGGTTTTAGCTGGATCTCGATGTCCCGGCGGGCGCTGACCAGATTGTCACGCACGTCGTAGACACCGGCAAAGCTGTCCAGCGCCTCTTTTACCGCGTCCGCGGCGGCCCGCAACTCGTCCATGTTGCCGGACGCCGTACTCAGGTTCAGGGAAATCCCGGAGCCACTGTCGTTGATGGTGTGCTGGATATTCATTTCATCCACACTGGCGGGCAGCTCGCCAATATATTCCCGCCATCGCAGCGCCAGCGTTTCGGAAGTGACATCCCGCTGCTCGCCATCGACCAATTGCAGCAGCACTGTGACATTGCCGCGCCACAAAAACGCCATGGTGTTTTGTATGAACGGCCGGCCGTCGTTCATCTCCAGCATTTCCGGGTCCTCGGCCAGTTTTTCCCCGGCGCGCTCAAACTGCTCCATGACCCGCTTGGCCTCGGCAAAGGATTCGCCCGGTGTCATGGTGGTGCGCAACTGCAACAGGTCGGACGCCACCCTGGGGGAAAAGCCGGAGCCGATGTAGCCGCCGGCAAAGACGGCGATAGAGAGAAACAGCGCCAATACAAAGATGGTCACTGTGGAGCGGCTGTTGCTCAGGGACTTTTGCAGCAGCGGCATATAGTATTTTTCGCCCGCTGTTTTCATGGCGCCGGCGAAGCGGCCGCGCAGGTTCTGTAGCCATTGGCCAAAGCCTGAGCTGGCTTGTTTTTCCGGTTTCATACCCACCAGGTGGGCAGGCAGGATCAACAGCGATTCCACCAGGGAGAAAAGTAGGCACAGTAGTACCACCACCGGCAGGGACAGCATCATCTGCGAAGTCACGCCGGGCAGGAACAGCATGGGCACAAAGAAGACCATGGTGGATACAACGGCGAAAATCACCGGGGAGGAAACCTGTTTCACTCCCTGTTCCGCCGCAGCGAGGCCCGTCTCTCCCCGGTCGTGGGCGGCGTGGACCGCCTCGCCGACGATGATGGCGTCGTCCACGACGATGCCCAGGATCAGCAGGAAGGCGAACAGAGACAGCATATTCAGCGTGATGCCGGTGACCGGCAGCAGCCAGAAGGCGCCCATAAAGGCGGTGGCGATGCCCACCGTTACCCAGATGGCCAGGGCCGGGCGCAGAAACAGCATCAGCAGCAGGAATACCAGCAGCAGTCCGCCCAGGGCGTTGCTGGCCAACAGTTCCATGCGGCCTTCGTAGGATTTGGAGAAGTCGAACCAGACCTCGAACTCCATGCCCGGCGGCAACTGCTCGCGGGCTTCGGCCATGAAGTTTCTGATGTGCTCGGCGGTGGCCACCACGTCCAGGGGTTCCCCCTGCATGACCCGCAGGTTCATGGCGGGTTTGCCGTTGAAGCGGATCAGCGACCCCTCTTCCTCGAAGCCGTCCCGGATGCTGGCCACGTCGCCCAGGAGCAGGCGGGTGCCGTCGGCGCGGCTCAGCAGGGGTATGCGCGCGAAATCATCGGCGGTGTAGGCCTGGCCGCGGGTCTGTACCTGGATGTCGCCGCGGTCGGAGCGCACCATGCCGGCGGGCAGGTCCAGGGAGGAGCTGCGCACGGCGTTGGCGACATCGTCAAAACTCAGGTTGTAGCGGCGCAGGTCCAGCTCGGAAATTTCGATCGAGACCTCGTCGGCGCGATCGCCCCAGACGTCAACGCGGCGTACGCCCGGCAGCAGTATCAATTTGTCGCGCAAGTCCAGCGCCGTGTCCTTGAGCAGGTGGGGGGAGACTGGACCGCCGATGGCGATCATCATCATCTGCTGTTCCCACTCCTGCAGGGCGACCACCGGCCGCTCTATATCCGAGGGGAAGGTGTTGATGCTGTCCACCTGCACCTTGATGTCGTTCAGCAGGCGCAGCTCGTCGTAGCCATCCACCGACTGGATCTCGACGGTGCTCTGGCCGCGGCGGGACCAGGAATTCACTTCCTTGATGCCCTTCACCTCGGAAATCGCCTGCTCCACCCGCTGGGTGACCTGCTGTTCGACTTCCGCCGGGCCGGCGCCCGGGTAGCTGATGTTGACCCGCACTATGCCGGGATTGAGGGTTGGGAACACCTCGCGGCCTATGTGCATGATACCGAAGACCCCGCCCACCATGATCATGATCATAAGCAGGTTGGCGGCCTTGCTGTTGCGGACGAACCAACTGATGATGCCCTGCATAATTATCGCGCTCCCTCGGCACCGGCTCTGCTGTTGACCGCCTCTTCGGCGGCGGGCCCATCCGTCGCTACCCCCTCGCCCAGCGCCAGACCGGTGGATTCTTCATTCAATGGGTTGGCGGTGATCGCCATCCCCTCGCGGGAAAAGCCCAGGCTGGACACTATAACCCGCGAGCCCGGCTCAACGTCTCCGCGCAGCCACACCTCTTCCCCCACAGCCTGCAACAGCTCGACCGGTGTGAAGCGCAGTTTGTTTTCGGCATCCAGCACCATCAGGCGGTCCCCCTCGTGCAGCGCCTGCCGCGGCAGGCGGATCACGTCGTCGAAGGTCTTGCCGGCGATATCCGCCTCGACGAAGAGCCCGTTGACCAGCGGCGCTGAGCCCTCATAGGGGCGGTCGATCCGGGCCACTGCGTAAACAAAACGGCTGTTGGGGTCGATGTTGGCCTCGGTACGCACCAGCCGGCCGCGCCACTGGCGCTCGCGCCCGGCGACCTGGGCGGTCAGCCGCACCGCCGGGCCATTGTCCATGGACTGCCCCAGGGGCAGGTCCAGCAGAGCCAGCTGGCGGTCGGTGAGGGGCAGCCGCACTTCGGCGATATCGGTGCTGTGGATTTTCGCCAGTCTGGTTCCCGGGGTCACATACTGGCCCAGGTCCACAAAGGTTTCCATCACCCGGCCGGCAAAGGGCGCGCGCACCTGGGTGCGCTCCAGATCCAGCCTGGCCTGGTCGCGATCGGCCCGGGCGGCCGAGACTGCGGCCTCGGCGGCGGACAGCTGCGGCTGGCGCAGAAACAGGGCGTTGGCCTCCTTACTGCCCAGGTTGCGCCATTCGCGCTTGGCCTGCTTGGCGCGTCCCTGCTCCTGTGCCAGGGTGGACTTGGCGTTGGCCAGCTGGGATTCCGCGCGGGTCAACTGGTGCTCATAGTCGGCGGCCTCGATTTGCAGCAGTTTCTCCCCTCCGGCAAAGAAACCGCCCGGTACAAAGGCGTCGCTGACGGTCTGGATGGTGCCGCCCACGCGGGCCACCACTTCGATTTCATGCCGCGCGCGCACTGACCCCTGGCTGGGCACCAGCAGTGTCTGGCGACCCGGGGTGACATAGACTACGTCGGCCACCGGCGGCACCACTTCTTTGGCGACTTTTTCCTTCGGTTTGGGGGCCAGGAATAACACCAGTCCTATGGAAACCAGCCCTATGGCCAAAGCAATCGCCAGAACCTTGTTTTTGTTAGAAATTTTCACACACACCCTCTACCCGGATACAGACCCGTACTGGTTAAAAAATAATCTAGCGGCACATTTTACCGGAGTTCCCTGGCAAGAGAAGCCCCGTCCGCCGCAGGCAGTTGCGGCTGGTCGCAAACCTTTCTCCGCGCCGGCGCCTCGCGCATAATGCCGCCCTTGAATTTGCCGCCGGTGCGCTGCCGCGCGCCGGCATGTGATTCCGAAGACCCGCCACTGACTGAATGGATGTAGACCAGAAAAATGTTGGATATCAACACCAGAATCGCACAAGAACTCAATGTAGGCCCACAGCAGGTGACCGCCGCTGTGGCGTTGCTGGACGAGGGTGCCACTGTGCCCTTTATCGCCCGTTATCGAAAGGAGGTCACCGGGGCGCTGGATGACAGCCAGCTGCGTACCCTGGAAGAACGCCTGCGCTATCTGCGCGAACTGGAGGATCGTCGTGCCACCATCCTCAACAGTATCGACGAGCAGGGTAAGCTTACGCCGGAACTGGCTGCCCGGATTGGTGCCGCCGACACCAAAAACCGTCTCGAGGACCTCTACCTGCCCTACAAGCCCAAGCGTCGCACCAAGGGTCAGATCGCCATCAGCGCGGGCCTGGAACCCCTGGCGGACGCGCTGTTTGGCAATCCCAACCTGGATCCGAACCAGGAAGCACAGCAGTACCTGAACCCCGAACACGAAGACGCCTCCCTACAAGTAAAGGACATCAAGGCGGCTCTTGATGGTGCCAAATTTATCCTCATGGAGCGCTTTGCCGAAGACGCCGAGTTGCTGGGTCGGCTGCGGGAGTTTCTCAAGCGCGACGGCCAGGTCCAGGCCAGGTTGCTGGAGGGCAAGGAAGAGGAGGGCGCCAAGTTCCGGGATTACTTCGAATACGCCGAGGACTGGTCCAGGGTACCCTCCCACCGCGCCCTGGCGATTTTCCGCGGCCGCAACGAGGGCATACTGGCCATCAGCGTGGGGCTGCCGGAAGAAGCGGGGGGCACTGCCGGCCACCCCTGCGAAACCATGATCGCCAGGCACTTCGATATCAGCGACGAGGGGCGACCGGCGGACAAGTGGCTGGGGGAAGTGGTGCGCTGGACCTGGCGCATCAAGCTGCTCACCACACTGGAAACCGACCTGCTGGGTGAACTGCGGGAAAAGGCGGAGGAGGAGGCCATTCAGGTATTCTCCCGCAACCTCAAGGACCTGCTGCTGGCGGCGCCGGCGGGACAAAAAGCCACCATAGGGCTGGACCCGGGCCTGCGCACCGGGGTCAAGGTGGCGGTGGTGGACGCCACTGGCAAAATCTTGGATCACACCGCCATCTTCCCCAACCCACCGCAGAACCGCCAGCAGGAATCCGCGGCGGTCATCGCCGCCCTGTGCAAGAAATACGATGTGGGCCTGATCGCCATCGGCAACGGCACCGCCAGTCGCGAGACGGATAAATTTGTCGGCGAGACCATCAAGCAGTACCAGCTCGGTGCACAGAAGGTGGTGGTGAACGAGGCCGGCGCCTCTGTCTACTCCGCTTCCGAATTTGCAGCGAGGGAATTCCCGGATCTGGACGTCACCATTCGCGGGGCTATCTCCATCGCCCGTCGCCTGCAGGACCCGCTGGCGGAACTGGTGAAGATAGAGCCCAAGTCCATCGGTGTCGGCCAGTATCAGCACGACGTCTCCCAGACCCGGCTGGCGCGCTCCCTGGACGCCGTGGTGGAGGACTGTGTAAACGGTGTCGGCGCCGAACTGAACTCCGCCTCGGCACCCCTGCTGGCCAAGGTATCCGGCCTGACGGCCTCCATCGCCGGCAATATCGTCAGCTACCGGGACCAGAACGGCGCCTTTAAAAACCGTAAACAGTTAATGGCAGTGCCGCGCCTGGGACCGAAAGCGTTCGAGCAGGCCGCGGGTTTTCTGCGCATCAATAATGGCGATGATCCCCTGGACAAATCCGGCGTACACCCGGAATCCTATATTGTGGTGAAACGCATCGCCGAGAAAAACCGCCGCGAGATCAATAGCCTGATCGGCGATTCCGGTTTTCTGCGCCGGCTCAACCCGGCGGACTATACCGACGAGAAATTCGGTGTGCCCACGGTCACCGACATCATTGCCGAATTGGAAAAACCCGGCCGCGACCCGCGCCCGGAATTTCGCACAGCGCGCTTTGAAGAGGGCGTGGAGGACATCAAGGACCTGCGCCCCTCCATGGTGCTCGAAGGTACCGTCACCAATGTCACCAACTTCGGCGCCTTTGTGGATATCGGTGTACACCAGGACGGCCTGGTACACATTTCCGCGCTCTCAGAAAAATTCGTCAAGGATCCCCATGAGGTGGTTAAGGCCGGCGATATTGTCAAAGTGAAAGTGATGGAAGTGGATGTGGCGCGCAAGCGTATAGGCCTTTCCATGCGCCTGTCCGACGAGCCCGGTGAACAGGGCAGTGGTGCTATCAGGAAAGGTGATCAGCGTGAGAACCGCCAGGCGCAGCGTTACAACAAGCAGAGTAACCGCCAACAGAAAGGCAACCAGGGTGGCGGTCGCGGCAGCATGGGGGATCTGCTGGCGGCGGCAATGAAGAAAGGCAAGAAATAATTCCGTAAGGTTTATCCGTCCGTTTAAGACGGGCGTTCAATGTATGCGGGGATTTTTGTGCCTGAAGTTGCGGTGGCTTTATTAGCGCCGTTAGCCCCGCACTCCGGCGGATAAGGGATTAGAAAAGCCAGGGAGGGCTTTTTCAGTAACCGGCTAGGTGCCGGCCTTCCACCGGCTCGGGGCTATAGCCCTTGGCACTGTTTCTCCGCGAGCCAGGCAGAGTGCCCCGCGGTCGTGTCGTGCCTTCGGATACCGCCCGCGTGGTTACTCTGCCCCGCACTGCGGGTGGCCGCACTGTTCAATGCCGGTCTCTCCCGGCTGTCACACGCTTGAGCTGGTGTCGCCCCATCCCGTCCACTCGAAAAAATTCGTTTAAGAATAAAGCCATAAACGAAAAATAAAACCCGTTAGCGGCGATAACGCCGCCTTAATCTGTGGTGGCAATCCTTTGCACGCAATTCTGGCGCCGCTGGCTTTACGTTGCCTCAGAAAGGTAGGACTTGCCTTTGCCCGGGGCGCATGCAGGGCACCAGTCGCCGACAATTATTTGTCCTCTTTTGCGTCAACCTTCGCGTAATAAAACGCTCCCGTTCACGGTGGCGAGGGCGGCTCCTGGGCCAGCTGTTTCGACAGCCGTGACAGGGTGCGCCAACGCGGATTTTCCGTGACGCCACTGGCGATTTTGGCCAGTGTGAAATAGGGCACGCCGGAGCAGGCGGCAATTTGCCGCCACTGCCCCCGGCGCTCCTGCAGCTGCGCCCTGACTTTCTCAAGCAAGTCGCCACCAGTATCCATCGGAGTCCCCCGTTTGCGACTAAGTTAGCCATATTGGGCTTGCCTGTCAAGCCATACATGGTTAGCCATATATGGCAATATGCAGCCATGAAAATTCAATTGCGGAAGCGAATCGCCACGCGGTTGCGCCGGGCCATGAGCGAAAGTAGTGCCCTGTCCAGCCAGGCGGCACTGGCCAAGCGCAGCGGAGTGGGGCAGACCACCATCGGCCGTATCCTGCGCGCGGAGGTGGATGCCCGCACGGAAACCCTGGAAGCGCTCGCCACGACGCTGGGAAAATCCGTGGCCTATTTCACGGACAGCAAAGGGGACACCGGGGGCAATGTCATCCGGGAAACGCCGCTCGCCTATACCAACGACGCGCCGGAAAAGGGCGGGTGTTGGCGGGTACCCCTGATTTCATCTGTACGCGCGGGTGTCTGGGGAAGTGCGGCGGACAAGCGCCATGCCAGCGAAGCCGAGACACATATCACCACCGCTATCCACACAGGCCCACAGGCATTTGCCCTGCGGGTGGAAGGCGATACCATGACTTCCCCGACGGGCCTTTCCATTCCCGAGGGATACATCGCCATCATCGATCCGGATGGCGCTTATGACAATGGTTCCATAGTGGCCGCCAGGCTGAAAGGCGACAAAAAAGTCACGCTCAAAAAGCTGGTGATCGATGGGCCCAACCGTTATTTGAAATCCCTCAACCCGGCCTATGTGCCAATCCCTATCGACCGAGGCTGCAAAATCGTCGGAGTGGCCACCAGCGTACTCTTCAACCTGTAAGGGGAAGCCTGGGCCGCGTGACCCACGATCAAGCTAAAAGAAATGGCAGCGAAAACTGAAGGCTGTCACTGACACTCACAGCCCGGGTCCGCACTTGACCCTCCCTGATGTTATTGCCCCGGCAGTTTATTGAGTTGTCGGGTTAACTATAGGCGCAAGAAGTTGTTTCCTCCGGAGGCCCAAGTGGGGCACCCGTCAAAGCCAGAGGGTTAAAACAAGCTTAATTTGATCAAATTATGGTCAATTCGATATGCTCGCGGGGCATCGCTATCGCAGCATGGCTCTCTACTTTGAGTGGAAATACCCAAAGGCGGCAAACGATAGTGGGCTGGTTATATTTTGTTCAGTCCAGCTCGCCGCTTCGTCCCCCACAGTCGCAATGGAATCTCAGTTGCATAACCGGGTCCCAGCGATACAATGCCGGGCTAGCCCTGTGTAGAGGCATTGTCGGGCCGTCTATGTGAAAATCTGATACAAGTAACCGTCCTTGTATGGATCTGCTAAGGCGTTATCCCTGTTTGATCGTATCCCCATTTCTCGACGGTCAGGCTGTGTACGCCAAGCATCAATGATGGACTGCCTGTTTCTCTCTCGAGGGTCCAGCCGGCGATGGCTTTCCGTGAGTCGGCCCGGTAAACCACCCTGATTTCGATAGGATTGTCCTAGCAGGCTGTTGAAAAACACTTTGTCAACAACCTGCTGTCCCGAACAGGGATGTTCGGGTCGCAAATCAAGCATGTAACTGCTTGATTTGTCGTGGAGGGTTTGCGGACATGCGCCGCAAACCCGCGTTGAGGAAAGCCAGGGCGGGCTTTTTCAATAACCTGCTAGAGCGATTCCACCTGAAGTAACATCCTAAAGGCTGGATTGCGGCAATGGTTAGTAGTGCGGTGAAAAGTGTGAATAAGCTGCTGGTTTTGTTTCTATGACGAACCGGTACATTTAGGGTTGTCGAACCTATTTGAATTGGCCAAACAATTGAGTTGGCTGCGAAAAAGCGCGACCAAAGAACTGAGGTTGAGGGTGACTTGAGGGTGAACAGTAAAACGATCAGGCCGGTGATTTTGTGCGGCGGTTCCGGCACCCGGTTGTGGCCCAAGTCCCGCAGGATGCTGCCAAAGCAGCTGTTGAGCCTGACCGGCGAGCAAACCATGCTCCAGCAGACCCTGGAGCGGGTCCGCTGCTTCGACGACCCCATCATTGTCTGCAACGAACACCATCGCTTCATGGTTGCCCAGCAGGCCAGAGAGGTGGGGTTTGATCGCGTTACCCTGATTATCGAACCATTGGGGCGCAATACCGCCCCGGCCATCGCATTTGCCGCCAATGCGGTGGCGCGCGAAAACCAAGATGCCAACCTTCTGGTGCTGCCCGCCGATCATTTACTCGAAGATGTGGATCAGTTTCACCGCGCGATCGACCTGGGTCTGGAGCAATCCAGCAACGGCGGCCTGGTCACCTTCGGTATAGTGCCCACCAGCGCCGAAACCGGTTATGGCTATATCGAAAAAACCGGCGGAGGGGGCCCCGGTCCCCAGGCAATCGCCCGGTTTGTGGAAAAGCCCGATATCGAAACCGCCAGGAAATATCTCGACGGCGGCAACCACTACTGGAATGCCGGTATGTTTCTGTTTGCCGCCAGTACACTGCTGCGGGAGCTGGCTCAACATGCGCCCGAAATCGCCCGGGGTTCTGCGCTTGCCATGCGCAACGCTGTAATCGAGAGCGATTTTATCAAGCTGCAGAAAAGTGATCTGGCCGCTATTCCAGAGGACAGTATCGACTATGCGGTGATGGAAAAAACCGGGCTCGGGTATGTGGTGCCCCTGGATTGCGGCTGGTCCGACGTCGGGTCCTGGTCGTCCCTGTGGGAGGCCCTGGACAAGGACCGGGAGGGCAACGCCGTGCTGGGGGATGTGATCATGGAGGACTGCAAAAACTCCCTGGTGTTTGGCGAGGACCATTTGGTGGCCGCCATCGGCGTGGAGGACCTGGTGATTGTCGATACCAAAGATGCCACCCTGGTGGCGCCGAAAGCGCGGGCCCAGGAAGTCAAGGCCATCGTCGGCAAAATCAAAACAGCGGGAAGAGAGGAGCACAAAGTCCACCGGGAAGTGGTCCGCCCCTGGGGAAAATACGACGCTATTGGCAGCGGCCCGCGCTTTCAGGTCAAGCGCATCACAGTAAATCCCGGCGCGAGCCTGTCCCTGCAAATGCATCACCACCGCGCCGAACACTGGGTCGTGGTCTCCGGCACCGCGGTGGTCGAAAGGGATGGCGAGGAAATTCTGTTGTCGGAAAACGAGAGTGTCTATATCCCTATTGGCGCCAAGCACCGATTGAGCAATCCCGGCATCCTACCCATCGAGCTGATCGAGGTTCAAAGCGGCAGCTACCTGGGGGAGGACGACATAGTGCGTTTCGACGACGACTACGGGCGCGACTGAGCACCGTAATTTGTTATCAGAGCCCAGGGTGGAATTTCACCTCCGCCCGTATCCCCGGTATTTTGCCAACCGCCTCCTGCCGCCACAGGCCCTAACTGCCAGTTCCGTTTCTGACTAGTGCATCCTCCCGGATACCCCTACACTGCGGGGCTGAAACGGGGGACTTCCGATGCAACTCAAAGCCGCAGTCTGTTCCAGCGCGCGCCTGGCCCGCGACCGGCGTTTCGACGGGCGCTTTTTCACTGCGGTGAAAACCACCGGCATTTTCTGCCGCCCCATCTGCCCGGCGCGGGCGCCACTGGAGCGGAATGTCACTTACTTCGCCTCGGCGGCGGAGGCCACCGAGGCGGGCTACAGGCCCTGTCTGCGCTGCCGGCCGGACTCGGCACCTGACAGCCCCGCCTGGGGACTGGTGTCCACCACCGTACAGCGGGCGCTGAAACTGATGCGCAGTGAGCGGGAGCCCCAGTCGGTGGAGAGACTGGCGGAGCGCCTCGGTGTCAGCAGCCGCTATTTGCGCCGCCTGTTTGCCGAACACCTGGGGGTGAGCCCGCTGGCAGTGTGGCAGACAGAGCGGGCACTGTTCGCCTGTAGGTTGCTGCGCGACACCAGTCTGCCCGTCGCTGATATTGC
This sequence comes from Microbulbifer sp. TYP-18, assembly GCF_040932045.1. Lineage (NCBI taxonomy): Bacteria > Pseudomonadati > Pseudomonadota > Gammaproteobacteria > Cellvibrionales > Microbulbiferaceae > Microbulbifer > Microbulbifer sp. TYP-18. The sequence goes on along the minus strand of NZ_JBFRBC010000037.1, from coordinate 1,996 downwards.
CTACGCATCCGGCTTCAACAGCCTGCGCCGCTTCAACGGTGTATTCAAGCAGATCTACCGGCGCACACCGTCGGAAGTGCGCCGCACCGGTGGGCTGGGCCAGGGCACAGGGGTGCGGCTGTATCTCGATTACCGGCCGCCGCTGGACTGGCAGCAGTTACTGGCGTTTTTCCGCGCCCGCGCCGTAACAGGCGTGGAACAGGTGGAGGGCGATGCCTATCTTCGCAGTTTTGCAATGGATGGCTGTCGCGGGGTGGTGCGTGTGTCCAATGATGCTGCCCGCCACCGGCTGGTGGTGGAAATCGGAGGTCCCGAGGGGGGCACCAACCTGTACGAGCTCAACCAGCGCTTGCGTCGCCTGTTCGACCTGGACGCAGACTCCGAGCAGGTTCGCTCGGTGCTGGGTGGCGATCCGCTATTGGCCCGGCAACTGAAACTGGCCCCCGGGCTGCGCCTGCCCGGCGCTTGGGATCCGTTCGAGAACGCCTTGCGGGCGATTCTGGGGCAGCAGATCAGTGTGGCTGCGGCCACCACCCTGGCGGGGCGTCTGGCGGCCCGCTACGGGGAGTCCTTTGTGGACGATGCGGGCGTTGAACGCCGACTGTTTCCCGGCGCAGAGCAACTGGCGCGGGCGGATTTTGCCGGCCTGGGGCTGACGCGGCGCCGCGCCGATACCCTGCGCAGTTTCGTGGCCGCAACCGTCGCCGGGCGATTGAACTTTACCCATGCCTCTCTGGAGGAATGGTGTGCTCAGGTCACCGCCCTGCCGGGCATCGGCCACTGGACCGCGCAATATATCGCCATGCGGGGACTCTCCATGCCGGACGCCTTTCCGTCAACGGACCTGGGCATACTGCAGGCCTTGGGCAGCGCCGGCGAAAAAGCCAAACCCAAAGAGGCCCTGGCGCGGGCCGAGCGCTGGCGGCCCTGGCGGGCCTACGGTGCCATCTTACTGTGGCAATCACTGAAATCCGGAGTAGGGGAATGATCTATTTTAAGAGTTACAGCACCGAGCTGGGCAAAGTGGCCGTTGCGGCCGGTCCGGAGGGATTGGTCAGCGTACAGTTTTACGATGCGCAGCGCCCATTGCGCCCAAAGACCGACTGGCGTTCGGGCGCTACGGAACTGACCGAGCTGGCCGCGCAGCAGTTGCGGGAATATTTCGCCGGACAGCGGCGCCAGTTCCAGTTACCTCTGGCACCCCCGGGTACGGACTTTCAGCGCCGTGTGTGGGACGCCCTGCTGCAAATTCCCTACGGCGAGACCCGCAGTTACGGCCAGCAGGCGCAGCTGCTGGGCCAGCCCCGCGCCATTCGGGCAGTGGGCCGGGCCAATGGCGCCAATCCGGTGGCGGTGATCATACCCTGCCATCGGGTGATCGGTGCCAATGGCAGTCTTACGGGTTATGCCGGTGGATTGTCCCTGAAGGCGCGCCTGCTCACACTGGAGGGGGCCGGATTCAAGGGCTAGGTACGCCGTGGAAACTCTGGCCAGTGGTAACCGGTAGTAGGTGTGGCCCTTTGTGCCGGCTCCCGGCGATATAGTGTCAACTTGGAGTTAAGGACGGGTAATTGCTGTTGGAACGTCGGAACCAATTCAAATATATAAGCACAAATTTTTAACAGGTTTCGGAAAATCTCGTCAATGGATTTTTGCTGCCCAGATTTCCGGTGCCTGTCCGCAAATTCTCCACCACAACTCAAATACACGCTTGATTTATCCCCGAAATCCTTACCCCTCTGGATATGCATTTTTTGCTAAAACTTTTTTAGCAGCCCCGTGGCAAAGGCAATAATCCTTATACAAGATCAGTATAGTGTTTATGAAAGTTATAGGATGCGATTAATAAAAGCGTACCAAAATGAGTAATAAATATTAATCCTATTAGGGCCTGTTAACACTAATTAGCCGGTCAGCGATCAGTGAAAAGTTGATGAAGAACTTAAAAACGACATCCAACTTGTCAAATCGACTAAATATTCTTCGGAAACCTTTC
>NZ_JBFRBC010000036.1:0-16822 GCF_040932045.1 Microbulbifer sp. TYP-18 | reverse complement strand
GCCGGAAGGCACCGAGATGGTGATGCCGGGTGACAATATCCAGATGAAAGTCACTCTGATCGCCCCCATCGCCATGGAAGACGGGCTGCGCTTCGCGATCCGCGAAGGTGGCCGTACCGTTGGCGCAGGTGTTGTTGCCAAGATTATCGAGTGATCATTGGCTGTCTCAAAGTCGTTGAGGTATGCGACTTTGCCAAGTGCGGGGTAGGGTGTTAAGATCCGCCCCCGCATTTTCGGGCGGCGTAATGGGCCCGAATGGATACAGGCCAGTAGTTCAATTGGTAGAGCACCGGTCTCCAAAACCGGCTGTTGGGGGTTCGAGTCCCTCCTGGCCTGCCAACTTTTCAACCGCCCCGCCGGGTCGTGCCTGAGGGCGTCACGAGTCCTCGCCATGTATGGCTGGCTTGTGTGTGTTAGCGCTAAGGGCTTCGTTTATGAATGCTAAAGTAGAAGCGAAAACCTTTCGACTGGACGGTCTGAAGTGGCTGCTGGTTGCGCTGCTGGTGGGCGCTGCGGTCGCGGGCAATTCCTACTATGCTGAATTCCCGCTGTTGTACCGCGTGCTGGCAATGGTCGCGCTCATTGTCGTGGCACTGGCCGTTGCCTTCAATACAGCGAAGGGCAATGCGCTCTGGACCCTGTTGCGGGAAGCACAGGCCGAAGTGCGTCGAGTCGTCTGGCCGACGCGCCAGGAGGCAACTCAGACTACCTTGATTGTGATGGTCGTCGTGTTGATTATGGCGCTGATTTTATGGGCGCTGGATTCAGCTCTGGGCTGGGCGGCCTCCAAGGTTATCGGCTAAAGGTTGATACATGTCTAAGCATTGGTATGTGGTTCAGGCTTACTCCGGCTACGAGAAACGTGTTGCGTCTTCTCTGAAGGAGCGTATTGAGCTGCACGAAATGGAACACCTGTTCGGTGAAGTGCTGGTGCCCACCGAGGAAGTGGTGGAGATGCGCGCAGGCCAGAAGCGCAAGAGCGAGCGCAAGTTTTTCCCCGGCTATGTTCTGGTGGAAATGGAATTGAATGACGACACCTGGCACCTGGTGAAAGAAACGCCGCGGGTGCTGGGCTTTATCGGTGGCAAGGCGGACAGGCCGGCGCCGATCACCGATCGCGAGGCTCAGGCGATTCTCAACCGGATCGATGACTCTGTCGACAAGCCCAAACCCAAGACGATGTTTGAGCCCGGTGAAATGGTGCGGGTCATCGACGGGCCTTTCAATGATTTCAATGGTGTGGTGGAAGAGGTCAACTACGAGAAGAGCCGCCTGCGCGTCGCAGTGCTGATCTTTGGCCGTTCCACCCCGGTAGAGCTGGAGTTTGGCCAGGTAGAAAAAGCCTGAGCCCAGCGAGGTTTTCAGCCCCCTTCCGCCCATAGGGTGGTAGGGGGCTTTCGCGTCCCTGGAAACTGCCGTCGCTACGGCGGGCTGCCGGGGAACCCTGGGGAGCCGGGCGTTGCGGTTTTGCTGCCGTACAGCGCAGGCGCTACCACCCAAACCAAGAGGAAGCTGTAATGGCTAAGAAAGTCGAAGCTTATATCAAGCTGCAAGTGGCCGCCGGCCAGGCTAACCCGAGTCCGCCCGTAGGCCCCGCACTGGGTCAGCACGGTGTGAACATCATGGAGTTCTGTAAGGCCTTCAACGCCCAGACCCAGAGCCTGGAGCCGGGCGCACCGGTACCGGTTGTGATCTCCGTGTACAGTGATCGCTCCTTCACCTTCACCATGAAGACGCCGCCGGCGTCCTTTCTGTTGAAGAAAGCCGCCAAAATCAAATCCGGAAGTGGTCGCCCGAATACTGAAAAGGTCGGCAAGCTGAACCGCGCCCAGCTGGAAGAGATCGCCACGGCCAAAATGCCGGACCTGACTGCATCCGATATGGATGCCGCCGTGCGCACCATCGCGGGTTCCGCACGCAGTGCCGGTATCGATGTGGAGGGAGTGTAATGGCCAAGTTGAGCAAGCGTCAGCGCGCTATCGCTGAAAAAGTGGACGCTGGTAAGGCCTACGGCATCGAAGAGGCCGTGGCCCTGCTGAAAGAATTGTCCAAGGTGAAGTTCGCAGAGACTGTGGACGCCTCGGTTAACCTGGGCATAGACCCGCGCAAATCCGACCAGGCTGTTCGCGGTGCGACCACTCTGCCCCACGGTACCGGTAAAGAGGTGCGCGTTGCGGTTTTCACCCAGGGTGCCAACGCCGACGCCGCCAAGGAGGCGGGTGCGGACCTGATCGGTATGGACGAACTGGCCGCTGACGTAAAAGCGGGCAAAATGGATTTCGACGTGGTGATCGCCTCTCCCGATGCGATGCGCGTAGTGGGCCAGCTGGGTCAGATTCTCGGCCCGCGCGGCCTGATGCCGAACCCGAAAACCGGAACTGTCACCCCCGATGTGGCCACTGCGGTTAAAAACGCCAAGGCGGGTCAGGTGCGTTTCCGCGCCGACAAAGGCGGCATCATCCACGGTGGTATCGGCAAGGTGAGCTTTGACGCGGCCGCGTTGAAGGAAAACCTGGAAGCCCTGGTGGCGGACCTGAAGAAGGCCAAGCCGGCTTCCGCGAAAGGCGTGTTCCTGAAAAAGATCACCCTGAGCACCACCATGGGCCCCGGGCTGACTATCGATCAGTCCTCCCTGAATATTTAATCCGCTGTCGGGCGACCCTTTGGGCTCGCCCTCAGTGCTACCGAACTTTGGGGTTCGCTGGAATGCCTTGGCAGGAAAGCGGGCCGTCAAAGACCGTAGGTGCCCGATGCGTTGAGGTTTAACGTATCTGGCTTAATCCGGACTCCGGCCAGGCTGGCCAAGCAGGGGTCCGAGCCTACGCAGACGGTGTCGCCCAAACCAGTATTTATGCTGGATTTGAGCTTTATGCACCGGAACGATCGGGCTGAGCCCGGTTTTTTTCAAATCCAGGAGTGACACTATGGCTATTGGACTCGAAGACAAGAAAGTGATTGTCGCGGAAGTCCAGCAGGCTGCTGAAGGCGCTCTGTCAGCGGTGGTTGCGGATTCCCGCGGCGTTACCGTGAATGACATGACCGCCCTGCGCAAAGAGGCACGCGAGAACGGCGTTTGGTTGAAAGTCGTCCGCAACACTCTGGCGCGTCGCGCTCTGGCCGGTACCGATTACGAATGTCTGACTGACAAATTCGTGGGTCCCAGCATCATTGCATTCTCCAACGAACATCCGGGTGCCGGTGCGCGCATCCTGAGTCAGTTCGCCAAGGGCAATGACAAGCTGGAGCTGAAGGGTGCCGCCTTTGAAGGCGCGGTCACCGACGTCGCACTGTTGGCAAGCCTGCCGACATACGACGAGGCGATCGCCAAGCTGATGAGCGTGCTCAAAGAAGCGTCTGCTGGCAAGCTGGTCCGCACTATCGCGGCCATTCGCGAGCAAAAAGAGCAGGAAGCTGCGTAACAGATTCGCACAGGCGAATTGCAGTTTCGAAACGAAATACGAGCAGCTACTGCTCAAACCAATTCAGGTAATGAATTATGTCTCTGACTAAAGAAGATATCATCAACGCAGTTGCCGAAATGTCCGTTAAGGACGTTGTCGAGCTGATCGAAGCTATGGAAGAGAAGTTCGGTGTAACCGCTGCCGCAGCTGTTGTAGCTGGCCCGGCTGGTGGTGAAGCCGCCGCTGAAGAGAAGGACGAGTTCGATGTGATCCTGACTTCCGCCGGCGACAAGAAGGTCAACGTGATCAAGGCCGTACGCGGTCTCACCGGCCTGGGCCTGAAAGAGGCCAAGGCGCTGGTCGACGGCGCTCCGAGCCCGCTGAAGGAAGGCGTGAGCAAGGACGAGGCCGAAGCGGCCAAGAAGGACCTGGAAGAGGCCGGCGCAACCGTAGAGCTGAAGTAATTCGGTTGCCGAAAGGCTCCGCTGTCGCCGGCAGGGCCGGCGGTCAGCGGCGAGGCTGGTGGATTTTTGTCCGCCGGCCTTTTTGCCGTTTGCGGGACAGGGGTTTGTGTCGCCCCCTCGCCGGGTATTGCGCCGGTACTTAGACACATTCAATGCGGGCCGGGCTCACCAGCGCGGCTGCAGGAGAGGGTTCCGACCAGCGCAGGGAAGCATTTGTGCTGGTCAGAGGCTTCTCGCCCGGAGGGGCTCCCGACTGGGGTTCCACGAAGTCTTGTCACTGATCAAGCTGGGGAATATGAATGGCTTATTCGTACACTGAGAAAAAACGTATCCGCAAGGATTTTGGCAAGCTGCCAAAGGTCATGGATGTGCCCTTCCTGCTTGCGATACAGCTGGATTCATATCGCAACTTTACGCAGGCGGATGCGCGCCCCAACGACCGCCGGGACGTGGGCCTGCAGGCGGCGTTTAAGTCTGTATTTCCGATTGTGAGCTACTCCGGTAATGCGGCTCTCGAATATGTGAGCTACACCCTGGGCAAGCCCGCCTTCGATGTCAAGGAATGTACCCTGCGCGGCGTGACCTACGCGTGTCCTCTGCGGGTGCGCGTGCGCCTGATCATTTATGACAAGGAGTCCGCCAACAAGGCTATCAAGGACATCAAGGAGCAGGAAGTGTACATGGGCGAGATTCCGCTCATGACCGACAACGGCACTTTTGTGATCAATGGTACCGAGCGTGTGATCGTGTCACAGCTGCACCGCTCCCCGGGTGTATTCTTCGATCACGACAAGGGCAAGACCCACTCCTCCGGCAAGCTGCTGTACGCCGCGCGCGTTATTCCCTACCGCGGCTCCTGGCTGGATTTCGAGTTTGACCCGAAAGATCTGGTATTCGTGCGTATCGACCGCCGCCGCAAACTGCCGGCGACCATCCTGCTGCGCGCCCTGGGCTACAGCTCCCAGGAAATGCTGGAGATGTTCTTCGAAACCAGCAGGTTCGAATTGCGCGAGGAGTCCGTCAGCCTGGAGCTGATTCCCTCCCGCCTGCGCGGCGACGTCGCCTCCTTCGATATCAAGGACAACAAGGGCAAGGTCATCGTCGAAGAGGGTCGCCGCATCACCCCGCGCCATATTCGCCAGCTGGAAAAAGCCGGTGTGGAAAAACTGGAAGCGCCGCTGGAATACCTGCTCGGCCGGACTCTGGCCCACGACATCATCGACGAGTCCACCGGTGAAATCGCGGTCGACTGTAACGCGGAGATCACCGAAGAGGTCATCGCCAAGCTGCGTTCACTGAACGTCAAGCACTTCGAGACCCTGTACACCAACGACCTGGACCGCGGTCCTTTTATTTCCGACACTCTGCGTGCGGACCCTTCCCGCACCCAGCTGGAAGCCCTGGTGGAAATCTACCGTATGATGCGCCCGGGTGAGCCGCCCACCAAGGAGTCGGCCGAGTCCCTGTTCGAGAATCTGTTCTTCGCCGATGAGCGCTACGACCTGTCCGCCGTTGGCCGGATGAAGTTCAACCGCCGCCTCGGCCGCGAAGACGAAACCGGTCCCGGTACCCTGAGCAAAGAGGATATTGTCGAAGTCCTCAAGACGCTGATCGATATCCGCAATGGCCAGGGCATGGTGGACGATATCGACCATCTGGGTAACCGCCGGGTGCGCTCCGTGGGCGAAATGGCGGAAAACCAGTTCCGCGTAGGCCTGGTGCGGGTGGAGCGGGCGGTCAAGGAGCGTCTGTCCATGGCCGAGTCCGAAGGGCTGATGCCGCAGGACCTGATCAACGCCAAGCCGGTTGCGGCCGCAGTGAAGGAGTTCTTCGGCTCCTCGCAGCTGTCCCAGTTTATGGACCAGAACAACCCGCTGTCGGAAGTGACCCACAAGCGCCGGGTTTCCGCTTTGGGTCCGGGCGGTCTGACCCGCGAGCGCGCAGGCTTTGAGGTGCGGGACGTGCACTCCACCCACTATGGCCGGGTGTGTCCGATTGAAACGCCGGAAGGCCCCAATATCGGCCTGATCAACTCGCTCGCCACCTATGCGCGTGCCAATCACTACGGTTTTCTCGAAAGCCCCTACCGGAAGGTGGTCGATGGCCAGGTCACCGATGAGATCGAGTATCTGTCGGCGATCAACGAGGCCAACTATGTAATCGCCCAGGCGTCCGCCGCGGTAGACGGTAACGGCCGCTTCACCGACGATCTGGTGAGCGTGCGCCACCAGAACGAATTTACCCTCAAGGCGCCGGGGGAAATCCAGTATATGGATGTTTCTGCCCGCCAGGTGGTCTCCGTGGCTGCGGCCATGATCCCCTTCCTGGAGCACGACGACGCCAACCGCGCACTGATGGGCTCCAACATGCAGCGCCAGGCGGTGCCGACCCTGCGCGCCGAAAAACCGCTGGTGGGCACCGGTATGGAGCGCACTGTAGCGGGCGACTCCGGCGTGTGCGTGGTGGCCAGGCGCGGCGGTGTGATCGAGCGCGTGGATTCCAGTCGCGTGGTGGTACGTGTGCACGACGCCGAGGTGGAGGCCGGTGAGGCGGGCGTGGATATCTACAACCTGACCAAATATATCCGCTCCAACCAGAATACCTGTATCAACCAGCGCCCCATCGTCAATACCGGCGATGTGGTGGCCCGCGGTGATATTCTCGCCGACGGCCCGTCCGTGGATCTGGGCGAGCTGGCCCTGGGGCAGAATATGCGCATCGCATTTATGCCCTGGAATGGCTACAACTTCGAGGATTCCATCCTCATCAGCGAGCGGGTGGTACAGGAAGACCGCTTCACCACTATCCACATCCAGGAGCTGACCTGTATTGCCCGGGACACCAAACTGGGCAGTGAGGAAATCACTGCGGATATCCCCAATGTGGGCGAGTCTGCACTGAACAAGCTGGATGAATCCGGCATCGTCTATATCGGTGCGGAAGTGGGCGCCGGTGACATATTGGTGGGCAAGGTCACTCCAAAAGGGGAAGCCCAGCTGACCCCGGAAGAGAAGCTGCTGCGCGCCATCTTTGGTGAGAAGGCCTCCGATGTGAAGGACTCCTCCCTGCGTGCGCCGAGTGGCACCCGCGGTACCGTGATCGACGTGCAGGTATTTACCCGCGACGGCCTGCAGAAAGACCAGCGCTCCATCGACATCGAAAAGGCGCAGCTGGACGAGGTGCGCAAGGACCTGAACGAGGAATACCGCATCGTCGAGGGCGCCACCTTTGAGCGTCTGCAGGCGGCCCTGGAAGGCCAGAAGGTCGCCGGAGGCAAGGGCGTCAAGAAGGGCGACCTGCTGACGGCGGAAATCCTGGCCGGCCTGGAGCGCGACGACTGGTTCAAGTTGCGCATGGCGGAAGACAGTCTCAACGAGCAGTTGGAAAAGGCCGAAGCGCAGCTCACGGAGCGCCGCAAGCTGCTCGACGAAGCCTTCGAAGACAAGAAGAAAAAACTGGAGTCCGGCGACGACCTGGCGCCCGGTGTACTGAAAATCGTCAAGGTCTACCTGGCGATCAAACGCCGCATTCAGCCCGGTGACAAGATGGCCGGTCGCCACGGCAACAAGGGCGTTATTTCCGTGATCAAGCCGGTCGAGGATATGCCCTACGACGAGAACGGCGAGCCGGTGGATATAGTCCTGAACCCCCTGGGCGTTCCCTCGCGGATGAACGTGGGTCAGGTGTTGGAAATGCACCTGGGCATGGCCGCCAAGGGACTGGGTGCCAAGGTCGATCAGATGGTCAAGGAGCAGCGGGAAGTGTCCAAGGTGCGCGGTTTCCTGGAGGAGGTCTACAACTCCAGCGGCGGGCGCAAGGAAGAGCTGAACGCACTCTCCGATGAGGAAGTCATGGCCATGGCGCAGAACCTGCGCAAAGGGGTGCCCATGGCGACGCCGGTGTTCGACGGCGCCGACGAGAGCGAGATCAAGCAGCTGCTGCGTCTCGCGGATCTGCCGGAGTCCGGTCAGATCACCCTGCACGACGGTCGCACCGGCGATGCGTTTGAGCGCCCGGTGACTGTGGGCTACATGTACATGCTGAAGCTGAATCACCTGGTGGACGACAAGATGCACGCGCGTTCCACCGGTTCCTACAGTCTGGTTACCCAGCAGCCGCTGGGGGGCAAGGCGCAGTTCGGTGGCCAGCGTTTCGGGGAGATGGAGGTCTGGGCGCTGGAAGCCTACGGCGCCGCCTACACTCTGCAGGAGATGCTTACGGTCAAGTCCGACGATGTGGAGGGACGCACCAAGATGTACAAGAACATTGTCGACGGCGACCACCGCATGGAGCCGGGCATGCCCGAGTCCTTCAATGTACTGGTCAAGGAGATCCGTTCGCTCGGTATGAACTTCGAGCTTGAGAACGAGTAACAAGGGTCCCTTGTCGGATTCAGTAGATTGCGGCCGGCGGCGCGGCGACAGCCCGCCCGGCCCGCCCGGCCCAGCCGGGATGACTACCCCCTAGTGGAGAAAGGCTTTGAAAGATTTGTTAAACCTGGTGAAGGATCGGGACCAGCTGGAAGAATTTGACGCTATTCGCATCGGTCTGGCGTCTCCCGACATGATCCGCTCCTGGTCCTACGGCGAAGTGAAAAAGCCGGAGACCATCAACTACCGCACCTTCAAGCCGGAGCGTGAGGGGCTGTTTTGCGCCAAGATCTTTGGCCCGGTGAAGGATTACGAGTGCCTGTGCGGCAAGTACAAGCGCATGAAGCACCGCGGCATTATCTGTGAGAAATGTGGCGTTGAGGTGACCAAGGCCAAGGTGCGCCGCGAGCGTATGGGCCACATCGAACTGGCCAGCCCGGTGGCCCACATCTGGTTCCTGAAATCCCTGCCGTCCCGTATCGGCCTGCTGCTGGATATGACCCTGCGGGATATAGAGCGGGTACTCTACTTCGAATCCTATGTGGTCACCGATCCCGGCATGACCACCCTGGAGCGCGGCCAGCTGCTCAACGACGAACAGTACTTCGAGGCGATGGAGGAGTTCGCCGATGAGTTCGAGGCCAAGATGGGTGCCGAGGCGATTCAGGAGCTGATGCACGACATTGACCTGCCGTCGGAAATCCAGCGCCTGCGGGAAGAGATTCCGGCCACCAACTCCGAGACCAAGATCAAGAAGCTGTCCAAGCGCCTGAAGTTGCTGGAGGCCTTCTACAAGTCCGGCAACAACCCCGAGTGGATGATCATGCAGGCCCTGCCGGTGCTGCCGCCGGACCTGCGCCCGTTGGTACCCCTGGATGGCGGCCGCTTTGCGACCTCCGACCTGAACGACCTCTACCGCCGCGTGATCAACCGCAACAACCGTCTGAAGCGGCTGCTGGAACTGAACGCGCCGGACATCATTGTGCGCAACGAAAAGCGCATGCTGCAGGAATCCGTGGACGCGCTGCTGGACAACGGCCGCCGCGGCCGCGCCATTACCGGCTCCAATAAGCGCCCGCTGAAATCCCTGGCGGACATGATTAAAGGTAAGCAGGGCCGCTTCCGCCAGAACCTGCTGGGCAAGCGCGTGGACTACTCCGGCCGCTCCGTGATCGTGGTGGGGCCGACCCTGCGGCTGCATCAATGTGGCCTGCCCAAGAAAATGGCGCTGGAGCTGTTCAAGCCGTTTATTTTCGGCAAGCTGGAAGCCCGCGGCCTGGCCACCACCATCAAGGCGGCCAAGAAAATGGTTGAGCGCGAAGAGGCGGTGGTGTGGGACATTCTCGACGAGGTGATCCGCGAGCACCCGGTACTGCTCAACCGTGCGCCGACCCTGCACCGTCTGGGTATCCAGGCGTTCGAGCCGGTATTGATCGAAGGCAAGGCGATCCAGCTGCACCCGCTGGTGTGCGCGGCCTATAACGCCGACTTCGACGGCGACCAGATGGCGGTACACGTACCCCTGACCATCGAGGCGCAGCTGGAATCCCGCGCGCTGATGATGTCCACCAACAACATCCTGTCGCCCGCCAACGGCGAGCCCATCATAGTGCCGTCCCAGGACGTGGTACTGGGCCTCTACTGGATGACCCGCGACCGGGTCAACGACAAGGGCGAGGGGATGTTCTTCTCCGATATCAAGGAGGTCAGCCGCGCCTTTTACGCCAAGCAGGTGGGATTGCAGGCGAAAATCAAGGTGCGTATCGACGAAGTGGTCGTCGGTGAGGATGGTGAAAAAGAGGAAAAGCGCACCGTTTACGATACCACCGTCGGTCGCGCCCTGCTGTGGAACATAGTGCCGCAAGGCCTGCCCTTCGAGCTGGTCAACCAGCCCATGAAGAAAAAGGCCATTTCCCGTGTATTGAACGAGTGCTACCGCAAGGTGGGGCTCAAGGCGACGGTTATTTTTGCCGACCAGCTGATGTATACCGGTTTTGACTTCTCCACCAAGTCCGGTTCCTCCATCGGTGTGAACGACTTCGAGATCCCGGCAGCCAAGGCCGATCTGATCGCGGCGGCGGAAGAGGAAGTCAAGGAGATCGAGAGCCAGTTCGCTTCCGGTCTGGTCACCGCCGGTGAGAAATACAACAAGGTTATCGACGTCTGGTCCCGCACCAATGACAAGGTGACCCAGGCGATGATGGCCGGCATCAAGAAGGAGCCGGTCATCGACCGGGAGGGCAGGGAGACCCAGCAGGATTCCTTCAACTCCGTCTATATGTATGCGGACTCCGGCGCGCGGGGCTCCGAGGCGCAGATTCGTCAGCTCGCCGGTATGCGCGGCCTGATGGCCCGTCCGGACGGCTCCATTATGGAGAGCGCCATTACCGCCAACTTCCGCGAGGGTTTGACCGTACAGCAGTACTTCATCTCCACCCACGGCGCCCGTAAGGGTCTGGCGGATACCGCACTGAAAACCGCCAACTCCGGTTACCTGACTCGCCGCCTGGTGGATGTGGCTCAGGACGTGGTGATCACGGAAGTGGACTGCGGCACCGACGACGGCCTCACCATGACGCCGGTGATCGAGGGTGGCGACGTGATCGAGTCCCTCGGTGACCGTATCCTGGGCCGGGTTGTGGCCCGGGACGTGATCAGGCCCGGCAGCGACGAGATCGCCGTTCCCGCCGGCACCATGATCGACGAGAAGTGGGTGCAACGCATCGAGGCCATGGGTATCGACGAGGTGCTGGTGCGCTCGCCAATCACCTGTGCAACCTCCCACGGTATCTGCTCCCAGTGTTACGGCCGCGATCTGGCCCGCGGGCACCGCGCCAACTCCGGTGAGTCTGTGGGTGTTGTCGCCGCCCAGTCCATCGGTGAGCCGGGCACCCAGCTGACCATGCGGACCTTCCATATCGGTGGTGCGGCGAGCCGCGCCTCCGCTGCGGACAGCGTCCAGGTCAAGCAGGGCGGTACTGTGCGCCTGCACAATGTGAAGACCGTGAAAACTGAAGCTGGCAATCTGGTAGCGGTATCCCGCTCCGGTGAGCTGGCGGTCGCCGACAGTGCCGGCCGTGAGCGCGAGCGCTACAAGCTGCCCTATGGTGCACAGATTACCGTTGCCGAGGGCGCCGAAGTGGATGGAGGCCAGATAGTGGCCAAGTGGGATCCGCATACCCACCCCATCATCACCGAGGTTGCCGGTTGGGTGCGGCTTTCAGGCATGGAGGAAGGGCTCTCCGTGCGCAAGCAGACCGATGAGATCACCGGTCTCTCCTCTATCGAGATTATCGACCCGGCCGAGCGTCCGGCAGCGGGTAAAGACCTGCGCCCGGCGGTGACCCTGGTGGATGAAAGTGGCGAAGAGCTGACCCTGGCCAACAGCAATGCCCCGGCCCATTACGCACTGCCGCCGCGGGCCATCCTCAGCCTGAAGGATGGGGACAAGGTGAATGTGGGTGATGTTATCGCCCGTATTCCGCAGGAATCTGGCGGTACCAAAGACATCACCGGTGGTCTGCCGCGGGTGGCCGACCTGTTCGAGGCGCGCAAGCCGAAAGAGCCGTCCATCCTGGCGGAAATCTCCGGTACCGTCTCCTTCGGTAAAGAGACCAAAGGCAAGGTGCGCCTGCAGATCACGCCCCGGGATGGCAAGCCACTGGCCAACGGCAAGGATCACTACGAGGTCCTGATTCCCAAGCACCGCCAGCTGACCGTGTTCGAGGGTGAAACCGTAGAAAGGGGCGAGGTCATCTCCGACGGTCCGCCCAGCTCCCACGATATCCTGCGCCTGAAAGGCGTCGAGGAGCTGGCGCGCTACATCACCAACGAGATCCAGGAGGTCTATCGTCTCCAGGGTGTGGGCATCAACGACAAGCACATTGAAGTGATCGTGCGTCAGATGCTGCGCAAGGTGGAAATCACCGAGATGGGCGATTCAGAGTTCATCAAGGGCGAGCAGGTGGAATACCAGCGTGTGATCGAGGAGAACGAGCAGCTGCGGGCCGAGGGCAAGCAGCCAGCCCAGTTCGAGCGCCTGTTGCTGGGTATCACCAAGGCATCCCTGGCCACCGAGTCTTTCCTGTCCGCGGCTTCCTTCCAGGAGACCACCCGCGTCCTCACCGAGGCGGCCGTGACCGGCAAAGGGGACAGTCTGCGCGGTCTGAAAGAAAACGTCGTTGTGGGCCGCCTGATTCCGGCGGGTACCGGTCTGGCCTACCACAGCGAGCGCAAGCGCAAGCGCAGCCTGCAACTACCTGTGGGCCAGGCGGAAGGTCCGTCTGCAGCAGAGGTGGAAGCGGCGCTGACCGAAGCCCTCAAATCGTCCGGGGGCTAAATGGTCAATCCGCAACTGCGCAGATGCTGCGGTTGCGGATTGACTCGGCGGGCGGGCGCCGATAGAATGCGGCCCCCGCTAATGGGGCGTGTCCGCCTGGACGGTGGTCGCGTACTGACGATAAGCCCTCACTCGCTGTTGATTGGGTGGGGGCCTTTTATTTTTGGAGTGATTTTTAATGGCAACGATCAACCAGTTGGTTCGTAAGCCGAGAAAACGCAAAGTCGAAAAAAGCGACGTTCCCGCACTGCAGGCCAGCCCGCAGCGCCGCGGAGTCTGCACCCGTGTGTACACCACTACACCGAAGAAGCCGAACTCCGCACTGCGCAAGGTTTGCCGTGTGCGCCTCACCAATGGATACGAAGTCACTTCGTACATCGGCGGTGAGGGCCACAACCTGCAGGAACACAGTGTGGTACTGATTCGCGGCGGTCGTGTTAAAGACCTGCCGGGTGTGCGCTACCACACGGTACGCGGTGCGCTGGACTGCGCCGGCGTAAACGACCGCAAGCAGGGCCGTTCCAAGTACGGTGCCAAGCGTCCCAAGGGCTAATCCCCATAACGATTTGCGTTTCGGTTTCCAACCGGAGTAAGGCTGAGCTCGCCGGATTGTAAGGTTTTACGGCGGCGTCTCAGAGTAACCCTGAAGAGAGGCAACACCCATGCCGAGAAGACGAGTAGTCGCCAAGCGCGAAGTACTGCCCGATCCCAAATTCGGGAACGTCACCCTGGCCAAGTTCATGAACCATGTCATGATCAGCGGCAAGAAGTCGGTGGCAGAAAGCATCGTATACGGTGCTTTGGACATGGTTTCAGAAAAACTGAACAAAGACCCCATCGAAATTTTCGAAGAGTCCCTGGAAAACATCGCCCCCATGGTGGAAGTAAAGTCCCGCCGTGTGGGTGGCGCCACCTACCAGGTGCCTGTTGAAGTGCGTCCCTCGCGCCGTATGGCCCTGGCGATGCGCTGGCTGGTGGAGTTTTCCCGCAAGCGCGGTGAAAAATCCATGGCCCAGCGCCTGGCCAACGAAATGATCGATGCCTCCCAGAACAAGGGCGGCGCGGTCAAGAAGCGTGAAGACGTCCACCGTATGGCGGAAGCCAACAAGGCGTTCTCTCACTACCGCTTCTAAGTCTGATGATGACCTACATCGGCAATTAATACCGAAAGGCAGCAGGGAAATTTTCCAGCTGCCTTTTGCCGTTATATCGAGGATACAACTGTGGCACGTAAAACGCCTATCGCACGCTACCGCAACATTGGTATCTGCGCCCACGTAGACGCTGGTAAAACCACCACTACAGAGCGCGTTCTTTTTTACACGGGTCTGTCCCACAAAATTGGTGAAGTGCACGAAGGTGCCGCCACCATGGACTGGATGGAGCAGGAGCAGGAGCGCGGAATCACCATCACCTCCGCTGCGACCACCTGTTTCTGGGCCGGGATGCAGCAGCAGTTCGACCAGCACCGCGTCAATATTATCGACACCCCGGGGCACGTGGACTTCACCATCGAGGTGGAGCGTTCCCTACGTGTGCTGGATGGCGCTGTCGTTGTACTGTGTGGCTCCTCCGGTGTTCAGCCCCAGACCGAAACTGTCTGGCGCCAGGCCAACAAGTACGAAGTTCCCCGTATGGTGTTCGTCAATAAGATGGACCGCGCCGGGGCCAACTTCCGCAACGTCGTCAGCCAGTTGAAAGACCGCCTGAACGCAAATGCGGTGCCGCTGCAGATGACCATCGGCGCCGAGGACGAATTCAAGGGCGTAGTCGACCTGGTCAAGATGAAGGCCATTATCTGGAACGAATCCGACCAGGGCATGACCTTCACCTACGAGGATATTCCCGCAGACCTGCTGGGTGAGTGTGAGGAAATGCGCGAATTCCTGGTGGAGGCGGCAGCAGAAGCCAGTGATGAGCTGATGGAAAAGTACCTGGAAGAGGGCGAGCTGACCGAGGAAGAGATCAAGGCAGCCATCCGCCAGCGTACCCTGGCCAATGAAATCGTGCCGGTTCTGGGCGGCTCCGCGTTCAAGAACAAGGGCGTGCAGGCGGTACTGGATGCGGTGATCGAATACCTGCCGGCACCGACTGAAGTTAAAGCGATCGAAGGCACCCTGGAAGACGGTGAAACCGTTGAGAGCCGCGAAGCGGACGACGATGCCCCCTTTGCTGCCCTGGCCTTCAAAATCGCCACCGACCCCTTCGTCGGTACTCTGACTTTCTTCCGTGTCTACTCCGGCAAGCTGGAGAGCGGCACAGCGGTTTACAACTCCGTGAAGATGAAGAAAGAACGTGTTGGCCGTATGGTGCAGATGCACTCCAACGACCGCAAAGAGATCAAGGAAGTACTGGCGGGTGACATCGCTGCTGCCATCGGCCTGAAAGACGTCACCACCGGTGACACCCTGTGTTCCGAGAGCAACAAGATTGTTCTGGAGCGCATGGAGTTCCCCGAGCCGGTGATCTCTGTGGCGGTCGAGCCCAAGTCCAAGGCGGACCAGGAAAAAATGGGTATCGCCCTGGGCAAGCTGGCCCAGGAAGACCCGTCTTTCCGCGTCAAGACCGACGAGGAGACCGGCCAGACCATTATCTCCGGTATGGGTGAGCTGCACCTGGACATTATCGTCGACCGTATGCGTCGCGAGTTCAATGTCGAGGCGAATATCGGCAAGCCTCAGGTGGCCTATCGCGAAGCGATCCGTAACACCAGCGAAATCGAAGGCAAGTTTGTGCGTCAGTCCGGCGGACGCGGCCAGTATGGTCACGTCTGGGTTAAATTTGAGCCCGCCGAGGACGCGTCCCAGGAAGGTCTGGAATTCGTCAATGAAATCGTGGGTGGTGTGGTACCCAAGGAATATATTCCGGCGGTACAGAAAGGTATCGAAGAGCAGATGCAAAACGGTGTCCTGGCCGGCTACCCGCTGCTGGGCCTGAAGGCGAGCCTGTACGACGGTTCCTACCACGATGTGGACTCCAGTGAGATGGCGTTTAAAATCGCCGGTTCCATGGCCACCAAGAAACTGTCCTCCGTGGGCGGCGCTGTGCTGCTGGAGCCGGTCATGAAGGTGGAAGTGGTGACTCCGGAAGAGAACATGGGCGACGTGGTCGGTGACCTCAACCGCCGCCGCGGCCTGATTCAGGGCATGGATGACAACCCCGCCGGTAAGGTGGTTAACGCGGAAGTTCCCCTGGCAGAGATGTTCGGTTACGCAACCGACCTGCGCTCCGCCACCCAGGGCCGCGCCACCTACACCATGGAGTTCCTGAAGTACGCCGAGGCGCCGAGAAACGTTGCCGATGAGATCATCGCAAAGAACAAGGCCTGATTCACTTCTGTTCAAAAGGGCCCCGGTGAAGCGCCGGGGTTTCTTTGGCAAACATCTAGCTTAGAGGACATTTAAAATGGCAAAAGAAAAGTTTGAACGCTCCAAGCCCCACGTGAACGTGGGCACCATTGGTCACGTAGACCACGGCAAAACCACCCTCACCGCTGCCCTGACCCGTGTATGTTCGGAAGTCTGGGGCGGTGACGCCGTTGCCTTCGACGGCATCGACAATGCCCCGGAAGAGCGCGAGCGCGGTATCACCATCGCCACCTCCCACGTGGAGTACGAGTCCCCGGTCCGCCACTATGCCCACGTGGACTGCCCCGGACACGCCGACTACGTCAAGAACATGATCACCGGTGCCGCGCAGATGGACGGCGCTATCCTGGTATGTTCCGCTGCCGACGGCCCCATGCCGCAGACCCGCGAACACATCCTCCTGTCCCGTCAGGTAGGTGTACCTTACATCGTTGTGTTCCTGAACAAGGCGGACATGGTCGATGACGAAGAGCTGCTCGAGCTGGTGGAAATGGAAGTGCGCGAACTGCTCGACCAGTACGAGTTCCCCGGTGACGACACTCCGATCATCATCGGTTCCGCGCTGATGGCGCTGGAAGGCAAGGACGACAACGAAATGGGTACCACTGCCGTCAAGAAGCTGGTGGAAACCCTGGACGAGTACATCCCTGAGCCGGAGCGCGCCGTAGACCAGCCGTTCCTGATGCCCATCGAAGACGTATTCTCCATCTCCGGCCGCGGTACCGTAGTGACCGGTCGTGTAGAGCGCGGTGTGATCAACACTGGCGACGAAGTTGAGATCGTCGGTATCAAGGAAACCACCACCACCACCTGTACCGGTGTGGAGATGTTCCGCAAGCTGCTGGACGAAGGTCGTGCGGGTGAGAACATCGGCGCCCTG
>NZ_JBFRBC010000035.1:0-18677 GCF_040932045.1 Microbulbifer sp. TYP-18 | reverse complement strand
AACCTCGGAAAAAAATCCGAGGTAGGGTCGGAAAAAAATCCGACGTATCAGTATACCAATCTATCAGGTTACCAAGATCAGAATATAAATACTTCGGACCCGCCTGGTGACCAACTCGATCCCATCGAGCAGGAATTCGCGGAACTCTGGGAGATTTATCCCAAGCGAGCCGGTGGCAATCCCAAAGCGGAGGCGCTGAAAGCCTACCGACGACAGCGCAAATCGCACCCGTTCCATGATTTTCACGCTGGTTTGCTGCGTTACCGACAGTTCTGCCAGACGACCGACAAGATCGGGACCGAGTATGTCAAGCAGGCGAAGACCTTTTTCGGCCCTGGCCAGCACTGGCGTGAAGAGTTCAGCTTACCGGCAGTCAATCCAACACAGGGAGTCCGCAATGAAAACCATTCGTCAAGCCCTGGCAACCGCCTCCAGGAGCAACATCGACAGATCAACGCCGCAGCCGCTAGAGCCCAGGCACGAAGAACTGCTGCTGGCCCTGTGGAAGCGGATGAACCAGCTGTATGGCCACAAGTGGTCGTCCCAGCATGCGCTACATGACTCAAAGGCGGATGAGGTGGCTCACCGCTACAGCGAGGATTTCATGTTGTGGGCGAAGAAGACCCGGGGATTGAGTGAGATGGCGTGGCAGAGAGGTATGCGTTACGTCGAGTTTCGCAACCAGGAGGCCGCCCGGCAGGGGGAGACGGATCAGTGGCCACCGAACTATGCGGAGTTTATCGGCATGTGTCAGCCAGCACCCGGATCGCAGATGTACCGAAGGTTTGAGCCCTTGAAGCTGCCTGACAAGAGCGCACAGGAGCGCTCCAGGTCAATTGGTAGCAAGACACTGGGCGACCTGAGATCCCTGCTTGCGGAGGCCTGAGGAGAGTATCTATGTCCTGGATGACTGTAAGCGACATTGCACGGCGGCTGAAATTCGCGAGCGAGGAAAGCCCGCTGGCCGTGTTTCGTGTGAAGAAGTCAGGAAGGGGCTACGGAGGTCTCTACGACGCCGTATTCGCCAATACTGTCGCTGCGCAACATCGCATTGAAACAGGCATTGGCCTAGTGGGTGTGTTTTCCAGCCCATCCCAGTTTACAGAGAAATTAGAGCGGAGCGGATCGAGTGATGGAAGGTGAATTCTGGGTGGTGCGGACTCCGGTACAGAAGGCCAACGCCCTGGATCACCTGAACCGCCTGAAACCGGATTCTGAGAAGCCCATGGCGGTCAAGGTGGAACCGTTCAGGGCAACTCGCAGTACCTTGCAGAACCGATTCTTGTGGGGCTGGGTATATGCGGAGATCGCCCGCCAGCTGGATGAGGCTGGCATAGTCATCCCTTGCGATGACGGCACAGAGCATCCCTACACCAAGGAGCTGCTGCACGAGATATTCAAGCAGAAGTTCCTGGCCATTGGCAGCATCGAGGCGAAGGGCAAAAGCATCACGCTGTACGGCTCGACCACGAAGCTGACGAAAAAGAAGTTCTCGGAGTATTTGGAAGATGTGCGCCGTTTCGTCTTTGATTTTTGGCACATCACTGTGACGGACCCCTATGCGGGGGAATACAAGGCCATTTGGGGAGAGTTGAGCCGTGGGTGTAAAGATCACAAGCGCGGATAAATGGTTCTCAAGGTGTGTACGGGAAAGGGCTGGCTGGCGATGTGAGGGCTGCGAAAGTGAATACCCTGAAAACAGCGCCGGGCTGCAATGTTCCCACTTTCATGGGCGGGGCAGCTACGCCGTTCGGTTCGACCCAGACAACGCTTTTGCACACTGCACCCGCTGTCACTACTTCTTTGAGGGTAACCCTCACGAGTTCACCCGGTGGGTAAGGGAAAGACTTGGGGAGGGCGCCTACGACATCCTGCTGGAGAAAAAGCAGGTGGTGGACAATGCCCGATTCGCCAGGCGGGATGTAAAGCAAAGACACAAGAGCGAAATATCGAGGCATTACCGAGAGGAGTACCGCCGTATGCAGGTGCTGAGGAAGGGCGGCGATATGGGACGAATAGAGTTTGTCGGGTATTTCTGATGCAGGAGCACGCAACGTCCGCGATTGAAATCCGCGATCTCCTATGGGAGTGGTCACGGGCTTATCCAGAGAGGGCAGGGGATTCAGTCAGCTGGCCCCGTATGGCGGCGTTTGGGCTAAAGGTGCCCAGTGGCCGAGAGCCTATCGACTATGAGCGAGCTGAGCAAGTAGACAGGGCAGTCCTGGTGTACCTGAATGCCGTCATGAGGCGTAAAGACCGCGAGCGGGCCAAGTTGGAAGAGGCCGTGTTTTGGTTGCGTTACTACTATCGCTGGGAGCGACAGAAGGTGGCAAAAAGGCTTAAAAGGTCAAAAGCCTGGGTGGACAATATGTGCAATCTCATAGAGGGAACGGTAGAGGCGTTCTATTTGGCGCAAAATGCCGCATAACTGTATCTAAATACAGACTGTATGTATTGACAGCCTAGGCGCCTAGGTGCTATTTTTAGGTAAGCTGTCGCAGAAGTATGCACAGCGGGACCATTATTACCCCCCCCTTAAAAGCCCTGCGGGCTGATCTGCAGGGCTTTTTTATTGGAAATGTGAACAAAGTGTGTAGTTTTACTATTACATGATATTACACTCTGTAGACTTTTCAGCTGGGCGCGTTATGCTTCTATCCGGGATATTTACAAAACTTAATATCAATTGTCGGTAATTTAGATTTTTACCAAGTGAGGATTGGAATGATAAAGAGGGTAATGACTTTAGCTTTTCTGCTTTGTTCTCAACTAGCGTTCTCTGAGGGGACCGGTGAAGAATTACAAGAGCTTATTGATTCTTCGTGTCTAAATGACGGGTTCGTGCGACTGGATCAAGACTATCGTATTAACGAGCCAATCTACGTCAAGTGCAGTATGGATGCGCAAGATAATACGGTATACGTAGAAGATGGTTCAATTAGGGCTCTAGTTGTGCAAGGGCTTTCCAATGTGAAGCTTATCCTGCCTCACGTAATTAATGTTAGTGCCGACCCTGGTAACGGACTTTGGACTGATCCTGGGACAGGGGTTTACATAGTCAACGTTATCAACTCACATATTGAAATTGCCAATATTAGAAATTTTAAGTATGGATTGGCACTGGTTGGAAATGGCCAAGGTACAGCATATAACAATGTACATATAAGGCACTTGGAGAATAATCAAAGAAATCTTCTGTTACAGCCTTGGAATAGAGGATGGGTAAATCAGAACAATTTTTACGGTGGACGATACTCGCATTGGTCTAATGAGGGAGAGGTATTGGATGGAGTTTCACACATTGTCCTTGTAGATGACTATAATTCCGAAGATCCGCATGGACCTCCAAACAATAATACATGGTTTGGAGCTTCTTTAGAGGGCAACGTTGCTAAGTATGCCGTTGATATTTCTGGCGACTATAATGTTTTTTATAATTCTCGCTGGGAGTCAATTAATCAGGTGATTTTTAGGAATAGAGCTTGGGGAAATGTTATTCATTATGGGTACGGAGTGTATAGATTGCTGCAGGACAATAGAGTTGTGTTTGAAACCTCTAGTGACGCTACAAAAAATAAAGTAATCTCATCACTATAAGTTATTCTTGCATGGCCGAAGTTTATATGTATAAGAAGCCCTATCAGAGAAAGTTAACACTATTTTATTAAGCGTGGAAATTGTTGGCATTCTAAAAAAATAATACTCCTTAGTAGAGTATTTTACAGTCGAAACTATTGTTGAGCCCGCCCAGTGCGGGCTTTTTCATTTCTGGTGATCCCATGTTCAAGAACGACTACTTCACGGAAGAGGAGTTGGCTTGCCGTTGTTGTGGTAAGAACCACTTCTCGGATGAGACCTTGCACCGATTGATCAAGGTTAGGGAGCGACTTAACAAACCGATGGTGATCAATTCGGGTTATCGCTGCCCGGCCCATTGCGCCAAGATCGGCTCCACCATGACGCACACCACGGGGCAGGCGGTGGATGTATCTGTTGCTGGTGGGCGGGCCTATGAGCTGCTGAGCATCGCGCAGGAGGAGGGCTTTACCGGTATTGGGGTGAAGCAGAAGGGCGCTTATGGCGGACGATTCCTCCATATGGACGATCTTGGGCCTATACAGGGTGGGCGTATACGGCCTACTGTCTGGAGTTATTGAGGGGGCAAGCATCTGGGGGAAGTGGAATAGCATTGTTTCCGAGCCAGTAATCTGGATAATAATGGTCATGGTGGTCATTATATAAATGCTAGTTTGCAATCAGAATTAGGAGTGTTAGTTGAACGCTAAAGAGACATTAAAGAGGCTGCATGAGAATGAACAAAGTCTGTTTATCGTTCACTACTCATGTGAGAGCTTAAATGATAATAATGAAAACTACTCACCAAGGATAACATCGATTGCAGTACTACACGTGGGAAGCTCTACGATGCACAGCTTCTCGATTCATTTGATAGCCGAAATTAGAAAAATTCTTCGAGAGAATATTGACCAGCACTACAATGATCTTGAAAAAGAAATGCTTGCACATTTTTTTTCATTTATTGCAGATAACGACAGTGGTTATTGGTTGCATTGGAATATGTCAAACATCAACTATGGATTTGAAGCGTTAATCCATAGATACAAAGTACTTTCAGGCGAGGATGGAAAAGGAATCCCTGATTCAAAGAAGTTTAACTTATCATCATTAATATTGTCTGTATATGGAAAGAACTGTGTGAATCACCCAAGAATGGCCAGCCTCATGACTTTGAATGATGGCGAGCATCGTGATGTTTTAACAGGGAAGGAAGAAGTTGAGGCTTTTGCAGCTAAAGAATATGTGAAGCTTCATAAGTCAACTATGGGCAAGGCCTACTGGTTCCAACACATGTATTATCTACTTCAGCGAAATAAAGTGGTCGTTCATAATAAAAACTGGGGTGCTAAAGTAAATGCCTTTCTTGAGCGCCCTACAGTAAAAGCTCTTGGATTCATTGCTGTACTATTTTCACTCTTTCAAGCAGCCCAGTATGGCTATTCAGCTATTGAGCTAGAAGAAAAATCTGGTGACACTGTGCAAGATAAAACTAACAAGTCAGTGCAGCCGGCCACTGATGCGTCGACTGATTGAAGCGTTAGGACTCCCAATCTATTGGAAATCACATGCCAGAAAATGGAATACGAAGTACCTACCCTCTGAGTCCTGTACAAATCTTGATGTATGACGAACAAGGTCTAGTTTCAACAGCAGCTGCTTTTTGGGGCTGACACTTTTTGGGAGACTTTCCGTTTTGGTAGTATAAATTAGCTACGTTGCTTGCGGTTGTTGCTTCTGTCAGACACCCAATCACTCAAACCGGCCACTGAGCCGGTTTTTTTATGCCCGGAGATAACTATGAGCTGGAAAGCAATCGTTAAAAGCGTGGCCCCGACCCTGGGCGCTGCCTTGGGTGGCCCGGTGGCGGGTACTGCGGTGAAGTTCCTCTCCGATCATTTCCTGAAGGATGGTGAGGGTAGTGAGCAGGACATAGCGGAACTGGTACAGAACGCGAGCCCTGAGAAGCTGTTGGAGCTCCGGGGGCTCGACAACGACTTCAAGGTGAAGATGCGCGAGCTGGACATCGATGTGTACCAGCTGGAAGTGGAGGATCGCAAGAGTGCACGGGAACTTGGTATTAAAGGGGGCCTGTGGGTTCAGGCGGTGCTGTCGTTTGTGTTTATCAGCGGCTATTTCTTCCTGACCTACCTGCTGTTCTCCGGCAGTGTAGAGGTAACCCCGGCATTCGAACAGACCGGAACTCTGATGCTCGGCGTGATCACCGGTGCAATACCAATGATCCTGCAGTTCTGGTACGGCTCCAGCCAGGGAAGTAAGGAAAAGACAAAGGCGATGGTGAAACCATGACCACTCAAACGGAGCATTGGCACTTGAGCAAGAGCGTATCTGTCACCCAGATAGTGAGCATCATCCTGCTGGTGGTTGGTTTGTTTGTATGGGGATCTGATGTTGAGAAGGGGATTGGTGCCAACTCCCAAGCGATTCAGCACGAATCAGACCTCCGCTCCCTTGAGCAGAAGCACATAGCTGAGTTCAAGGACGAGATCCGGACCCGGCTCCAGCGTATTGATAACAAGCTGGAAAGGCTGATAGAGCGGGGAGAGTAATGGCCCTCAACGATAAGCAGAAGCTATTCGTCGCTGAGTATTTGAAGGATTTGAACGCTACTCAGGCTGCTATCCGAGCTGGTTACAGTGAGAAAACAGCAAAATCTCAAGGTCAGCGTCTGTTGACAAATGTTGACATCAATCGCGCTATTTCTTTGGCCCAAGATAAACGCTCAGAGCGCACTCAGGTTGACGCGGACTATGTGCTGAGGCGCCTGGCCGAGATTGACCAGATGGATGTGCTGGACATTCTCGCTGATGACGGTTCGCTGAAGCCCATTCGGGAGTGGCCGAAGGTCTGGCGCCAATTCCTTTCCGGCATGGACCTGACGGAGCTCTGGGAAGGCAGTGGCGATCAGCGCCAGATTGTCGGTGTACTGAAGAAGATCAAATGGCCGGACAAGGTGAAGAACCTCGAACTGCTGGGCAAGCATGTGAATGTTCAGGCATTCCGCGAGCAAAAAGAGGTTAAGGTCACGTTGCAGTCGTTGATAGATGAGCTGATTGAGTAATGGGTGACCACGGTAGCTACATTTACTGACGGTATGGAAGGTTGCATAATGGCGCCACTGTACGACTATTAGGTGTCAAGGAGAGAGCTGTGCCTGCAGAAAAAGAAACAAAGAGAAATGAATGGTTTCAAAGTTGGTTAAAAAAAATATTTAGTATCAGAGGGTTGGTGATATTTTCTTTTTTTATGGCTTTTATTATTGCTGCGTTAGTCATTATTGAATATATAGGTATGTTCGGAAAAGGCTTGTCGAGTGATCATTCTCGATGGGCTGAATTTGGTGATTTTATTGGTGGTAGTCTCAATCCTGTATTTGCTTTTTTTGGATTATTTGCACTCCTGCTTACAATACTCTTACAAAGCAAGGAGCTTGGATTAACCCGAAAAGAGATGGAGATGACCAGGGCTGAATTAACGTCTCAGAATGAAACCTTGGTTCAACAAAAATTTGAAAATACATTTTTTCAGATGCTTAAACTTCATAATTATATTGTCGATTCAATTAGTTTGCAGACTGGACGTGCTACTAATCCAATAAGACATGTTGGAAGGGCCTGTTTCGTAGAGATGCTGAATAATCTGAAGATTGAGTGCCGGAATTTAGGCCCAAATGCCCAGTCTATGGAAGCTATCAATGATAAATACAGTGAATTGTTTAATAAATATCGACATAGTTTGGCGCATTATTTTAGAAATTTGTATTATATTTATAAATTTATCGATAATGGAAAAATATCGATAGGGGATAAGAATTTCTATGGAAGTTTAATTAAGTCGCAGCTATCTATTTATGAGGTGATGCTAGTTTTTTATAATTGCTTCTCAGATAAGGGCCGAGGAAAATTCTTGCCACTAGCTCAGAACTATTCGTTGTTTGAAAGTATGCCGGAAGATCTTTATATTGATCCCTCTCATAACGAATGGCTTCTCACTACGGATGCGGTCGTACCTGAACCTGAAGCGGAAGAGACATCTGTTTAATTTAAAGCGAAGGTAAGTAATCCTAATTTACGCGGTATGAAGGAAGATGTCTAAAAATTCATAGCCCGCTCAGCGCGGGCTTTTTTGTGCCCATTAATTCTGGTGAAAGTGGCTGGATAACCCTTATTTACGAGATGATTGATTCATGAACCTGGAAGCGGAGATCTCCTTGGATGAAGTGGAGAAGGTTCGGGATCTGATCAAGCGCTGTGTTCACGACTTTCCTTTTTTTGCGCTGAAGCAGCTGAAGATTGCCACCAAACGCGGTGCTTTGGAGCCGTTAAAACTCAACCGGGCGCAGAAGTATGTCCATGAGCGGCTAGAGGAACAGCTGTTTGAGCTGGGCATGGTGCGGGCGCTGATTCTCAAGGGACGCCAGCAGGGTATCAGTACCTATGTGGAGGGGCGCTACTACTGGAAGACCCGGTTTCGTAAGGCGGTTAAGGCGTTTATTTTGACGCACCTGCAGCAGGCCACCGATAACCTGTTCGATATGGTGTTCCGGTATCACGACAATCTGCACCCGCTATTGAAGCCGGCCACCAGTAGCGCCAGCGCCAAGGAGCTGCAGTTTGTGCAGAACGACAGCGGCTACAAGGTGGCGACTGCGGGCAGTAAAGGGGCGGGGCGCTCCAGCACGATTCACTATTTCCACGGCTCCGAGGTGGCGCACTGGCCCAATGCCCAGACCCATGCGGCGGGGGTGTTGCAGGCGGTGCCGGAGGGCGAGAACAGTGAAATCGTATTCGAGAGTACGGCCAACGGTATCGGGGGTTACTTCCATGAGCTCTGGCAGAAGGCCGAGTCCGGGGAGTCGGAGTTTATCGCCATTTTCCTGCCCTGGTACTGGCAGCCGGAGTACCGCAAGAAAGCGCCCGAGGGCTGGAAGCCCAGTGATACGGAACTGAATACCGCCAAGACCTACAAGCTGGATCTGGAGCAGCTGTACTGGGCGCACCAGAAGAACATTCAGCTGGGAGGCGATGTCGGTGAATGGGGCTGGCTGTTCCTCCAGGAATACCCCTTCTGTGCCGCCGATGCCTTCCAGCAGTCCGGGCAGGACACGCTGTGCAGTACCGCACTGGTAGCCGCAGCCCGGAAACGGGACGACAGCGAGGTCAGCCATTACGGCGCGCATATTGTCGGTGTGGATCCGGCCCGCTACGGCGGTGACCGGGCCAGCTGGATACACCGCAAGGGCAATAAAGCCTGGGGCCTCAAGAGCCTGCTTAAAACCAGCACCACCCAGCTGGCGGCCAAGATTGCCAGGGAGTGCGATGCCTATGGGGAAGCGGGCAACCCGGTGGATGCCATCTTCGTCGATGAAGTGGGCCTGGGTGCGGGCACTGTGGATGCCCTGGAGGATATGGGTTACCCGGTGATTGGTATCAATGCGGGCTCCGCGGCCAGTGAGCCGGAGCAGTATTATAACCTGCGTGCGGAGATGTGGGACAACCTGGCCGACTGGCTGGGAGGTTGTGTCTCCATCCCCGACGTGAACAGCCTGCACGCGGACCTGATCGCGCCGCAGTACACCTATAACGTGAAGCAACAGCTGGTGTTGGAAACAAAAGAACAGATGAAGAAACGTGAAGTCCGTTCCCCCGATGAAGCCGAGGCGCTGGCGCTGACCCTGGCGGTACCGGTGGCTGCACCGGAAAAAGGCAGAGGGCGTCGTGGGCGCAGGCCACCGCGCAACTGGAGAGCGCCCTAATGTCCTTTGGCATTGACCACGCAAAGCAGCAGGGGGGACTGCCACTCAGAAAACTGGAGCGCTTTCTGGACGATATCCGCGTGCAGCCGGAGTGGCGCAGCGAGGCGGACCGGGCCTGCGCCTATTACGACAGCAACCAGATTACCCCCGAGATGCGCGAGTTGCTGGAATCCCGTGGTCAACCGATCCTGACTCACAACCTGATGGCGCCGGCCATCGACGGGGTATTGGGCCTGGAAGCCCGCACCCGGGCAGATTGGGTGGTGCGTCCGGACGATGACGACAGCGTGGAGGTGGCCGAGGGCATTAACGAGAGGCTGAATGAAGCGGCGCGCATGACGCGGGTGGACAAGGCGTGTGCCGATGCCTTTGCCGGCCAGGTCAAATGCGGCCTGGACTGGGTGGAGGTGACCCGCGGCAGGGATCCTTTCGCCTACCCCTACCGCTGCAAGCGGGTGCACCGCAATGAGATTTTCTGGGACTGGCACGCGGACCCGGATCTGGCCAATGCGCGCTGGCTGTTGCGGCGGCGCTGGGTGGACAAGGATGAGGCGCAACTGGCATTTCCGGGCCATAAACATTTGATTGAGTTTGCCTGCCAGGGCTGGGACGGATTCGACACCGAATACCAGCTGATGCAGCGGGACGACCTGCTGGGCGCCTATTCCGACTACACCAGCACGGATATGTTTCTGCAGGACTGGTGGGACAGCGACCGGGAGCGCGCCCTCATCTATGAGGTCTACTACCGCCACTATGTGGAGCGTCCGGTGATGTTCACCCGCGAGGGGCATGTGCTGGAGGTGGACCCGCGGAACCGGATGCACCAGGCGCTGCTGGCCAGCAACCGGGTGCAGGTGCGCACCATGACGTTTCCAAAGATGCGGCTGGCCTATTTTATCGGCCCGCACCGGCTGGTGGATATTCCCTCGCCGCACCCGCACAACCAGTTTCCCTATGTGCCCTTCTGGGGTTTTAGGGAGGACACAACCTATGTGCCTTACGGCCTGGGCCGACGGATGATGCCGGCACAGGATGAGGTGAATGTGCGCCGGCAAAAACTCACCTTCCTGTTAAACAAGGTCCATGTGGTCAAGGATGAGGATGCGCTGGCGGGGAATATGTCTGATGAAGAGATGCTGGATGAGTTTTACCGTGCTGATGGCGTCGTGAATCTCAATCCCACCCGCACCACCAGAAACAACAACGCCTTTCGTGTGGAGCAGCAAACCCACGTCGCCGCACAGCAGTTCTCCGTGATGCAGGAGGCGCAGCGGATTATCCAGGAGACCGCCGGGGTGTATTCCGCATTCCTCGGCCAGGAGAGTGGGGCCAAGTCCGGAGTGGCGATCGACTCGCTGGTGGAGCAGGGCAGCACCACCCTTGCGGAACTCACCGACAACTACCGCTTCGCCCGTCAGCAGGTGGGCGAGTTGCTGATGGCGCAGGTGATTCACGACCTCAGTCACCGGCCGGATGTGGCCGTGTCGCGCAATGTGGGCAAACCGGATAAAACCAAGGTCATCGTGCTCAACGGCACCGAGGGCACCGGCCAGCCCAGAACCAATCTGGTGACCAAGGCCAAATTGCAGGTGGTGCTGGGGGACATTGCCAGCACGCCCAGTTACCGCGCCCAGGTTTCCCAGCGCATGATGGAACTGGCATCAAGCCTGCCGCCGGATATGCAAATGGTAATGCTGGATTTGATTGTGGAGAGCACCGACCTGCCCAAGCGGGATGAGATCGTTAAACGTATTCGCGAGGTAACCGGCCGGGGCAACCCTGAAGACTTGACCCCGGAGCAGCGCGCCCAGATGCAACAGGCGCAGCAGTTTGAGCAGGCGATGCAACAGCTGGGTATGGCCGAGGCGCAGGAGAAGGTGCGCAAGCTGGCCGCGGAAGCCGCCAAACTGGAGGCGCAAGCCGGTACCGAGCAGGGCAAGTCGAAATTGGGACCGGCGGAACTTCGACAGCTGGACGCCAGCACTGAAAAACTGATCGCGGAACTCAAGAGCATTATTGCGGATGTGGCACTAAAACGCTCGCAACTCAGATTCCAGCAGGTTGGGGATAGCCCAATGACTGCATAACCTATTGGCCGGCAACGGCCAACCCCGGATGTAAATAACCCGCTCTGTGCGGGTTTTTTTATGTCCGGACTTCCGCACGCCCGAGCGATAGAGGGCGACTTCGCAACCATGCGAGAACTGGTAAAAGGTGGAGAAACGATGAGTAAGTTTGAGATGGACGATGTGGATCTGGACGGACTGGGCAAGTCGGAAGACGAAATCAACGAAATTCTCGAAAGCGGTGATGAAGATGCAATCGAGGAACTGCTTGGTTTTGGTGATGAGTCCAGCGAAGCAGAGACACCCGATGATGGCCAGGAGGGTGACAAGGGCAGCGACGATCAGGACGAAACAGCCTCTGAGGAGGAAGGCGATAGCGACGCTGGTAAACAGGGCGATAACGACGGCACCTCGCCCGATGCCGACCAGCCGGGCGAACAGCCGACCGATTCGGAGGGTGATGGTGGCAGTGGTGACGGCGAGCGGTATGTGGAGAGCCGTAACGGCCAGCACAAGATCCCCTATGCGGTGCTGCAAAATGCACGGGAGCGAGCCAGTGCACTGCACAACCGCACTGAGGAACTGCAGCAGAACCTCAGTGGCACCCAGGCGGAGCTGGCGCAGCTGAAGTCTGTCAATGATCAGCTCAAGCAGCAGCTGCAAGCCAACAACCTGACCCCGGCCGATGTACTCCAAAAAATCGACATTGATGACGAGATGCTCGAAACATTGAGCGAATACGGAAACCTTGGTGAAGTGGTGCGCGCCCTGGCGTTGCAGAATCAGCAGTTGCAGGAGGCCATTAGCCAGGACCGGGAAAAGGCAGCACCCCCGGTGCCTGACCAAGGGCCTGATGCTGTGCAACAACAGGTGGAAAGCGCCATCGCCAACAATCCGAGCCTGTCCGACTGGAGACAGAATGATCCCGATAAATGGGAGATGGCCATTATCGTCGATGAAAAGCTCAAACAAGACCCCGCCTTTAAGGAGGCGTCGTTCGAGGAACGCTTTAAAGAAGTCGTCAAGCGTACCCAGGCCGCCTTTGGTGTTCCCGACAAACCCCAGGACGAACCCGGCCAGGACGCACAAGCGCTGGCCGATAAAGCCAAAGCGAAAGTCGAGGAAGCGACCAAGAACCAATTCCCTCAATCGCTGACCGATATAGGCCACTCTTCGACCGCAGAAAAGTCCCGCTTGGATCAATTCTCCGAAATGTCCGAAGCGGAACTGGCAGTGGCGATGGAGAATATGTCACAGGACCAGATCGAGTCGTTGATGGCCGAACTCGGTGAATAACAGGTATTTACTATGTCAACTTCCATCTCCGCGGGTAGTGCTGCGCGCAACCGCATTTTTAACGCGGCGCTCTTTATGGAGGCCACACGCCGCGCTTCATTTACCAATGTGCTGACCGGGCCCGCGCCCAAGAAGGCCGATAAGAAAAAGATCGACGGCAAGCGTCAGACCAACCCCGGTGCGCCTGTGGTCCGTATTACGGATTTGTCCAAGAATGCCGGTGATGAAGTCACGGTGGACCTGTACCACCAACTGCGTCAGAAGCCGGTCATGGGCGACAGCAAGCTGGCGGGTAAGGGCGCCAGCCTGACCTCCAGCCAGTTCCAGCTGAAGATCGACCAGGGCCGTACCATGGTGGATTCGGGCGGCGCTATGAGTCAGCAGCGCACCGCGCACGATCTCAAGCTACTGGCCCAAACCCTGCTGGGGCCTTACTACACCACCCTGGAAGACCAGCTGGTGTTGATCCACCTGGCCGGAGCCCGAGGGGTACACAATGACTCCGACTGGATTGTGCCGCTGGAGGACGATACGGATTTTCAAAAGATCTGTGTCAACTCGCTGACCCCGCCCACCTACGACCGCCACACCTACGGTGGTGATGCCACGGCGGTGGACAACCTCGACAGTGCCGACCTCTTTACCCTGGCCAGTGTGGACAATATGCGGCTGATACTCGATGAGATGCCGTTCCCGCTACAGCCGGTGAAGTTCGAGGGCGATCCCCAGGCGGACGATGCGCCTTTCCATGTGCTGTTTGTGTCCCCACGCCAGTGGCACGACTTCTGGACCTCCACCAGCGGCAACGACTGGCGGGCGCTCACGGCCAATGCACACCAGCGCGCGGCCCATTTTAAGCACCCGGTGTTTTTGGGGGAGTGCGCCATGTGGAACGGCATCCTGGTGCGCAAGATGAAGCGCCCGGTGCGATTTATCGCCGGTACCAATGTCAATGTGTGTACCAACAGCGCCAATGCGGGGACTTCGACGCAGACAGCGGGCACCACCATCGACCGCGCCATTCTTCTAGGTGGCCAGGCGCTGGCCAATGCCTATGGCCGCAGTGGCAAGAAGGCCAAGGGCGGTATGCACTTTTCCATGCACGAAGAGAAGACCGACCACGGAAACGTGGTGGAGCACTCGATTGCCTGGATGAATGGCAAGGCGAAGATCCGCTTTAAGGGCACCGACGGTCGGACTAACGACCACGGTGTGATGGTGCATGACACAGCGGTCAGCGGCAACTGACCGATAAGGGCGGGGGTTTGGCTCCCGCTTTATTCCTCTTAACTTCTTTGGAGTGATCCAATATGAAAACCCCAGATCTCAACACCATCCAGCAAAATGGTGAATACGGCAACCTGTGTGTTGCCACCGGCAGGGCCATTTACGAAGGTGATGCAGCCGGCACCGTCGGCCCTGTGCTCAAGCTGCCGGCAATGACCCAAATCACCGGCTTTCGCATGGTCAATGACGCACTGGGCGCATCCACCACGGTTGCCGTCGATGCGGTCGGAGAGGACAGCAGCACTCCAGTGTTGCCCGCCACCAACACCGCGAATTCAGGCAATACGGTCTATACCGGCAAGTCCATTCTCCTCCCCGAACCGACTGAACTCCAGCTGTCTCTGGCCGGCGGAAGTGCTACGGGGGAAGTGGAGTGCATTGTCAAGTATGTGTACGTTGGGGCCTGAGTGCTGGTTAAAAATCATACAATCACTCATCCCTAAAGTGGCGCATTGACAGTTCCGTTCTGCTGGAAATATTATGCGCCAAGCCCCGAATTAAAGAGCCATGGCTGATAGCCACCGGGAGCCTTCTCTAAGTCATTGATTTACTTGGGGATGAAATGGGTTCGAGAGCCATTGGCTCTTTAATAAACTGTTATCTACTAAGAGGATAGAAATGAGAAGTATAATTTTTTTATTATTTGCAACAGTTTCATGTTTTACAATAGCCGGAACAGGAAGTGGAAAAATAATCAACATTTACGCCCATGAAAAAGGAGATGGTACTGGAGTAATATTTTTTGAAACAGAGAACAACACTAATAAAGCAGCTTGTAGTGCAAACGGAGGAAAAGAGTGGGCATTCAGAGTTGATACGGATCAAGGAAAGGCAATGTACTCTCTACTTTTGGCTGCTGCTTCAACCGGTAGGAATATTACCGTAAATGGGAAAGGTGACTGCGACGACTGGGGAGATCGAGAAAGACCCAAATATATACGAGTTAGTTATTAATGTAGATAACAAATTGCTCAATGTACGCCTGCGGCTGGATCTCCTTACACTTCATTTCAGTCGGCCCATTAGCAAAACGTTATGGGCTAATCGAGCATGCTTAAAAGGAAATGTCCAAACTGCTCAAAAAAGAGCCTGAGAGTGCCGGTTCTTAGCAACAATTATGTGTGTGGAGAGTGTGTCTCAATTTATCATCGACCATGGTGGGCAAATTTCATTGAAGGAATATTCGGATCAGCAATAGGAACTGCAGCGTTCTTTTATTTGTTCTTCTACTTTAGCTGGCTGTCGGTTTTCGTGATCTTTATCGTGTTGCCGCTGTTGGTGGATCAAGTATTTAGAACGTTTGGCCCAATAAGAACCGGCGGCGTAAAAGGTGCACTTCGTAGGCGCTCATAACAAGTTTAGGCAACATCGCTGCTATCGCGGCTGGGATCTACGTTCCGCTAGGCTTCACTTCGGCCCTAAATGCGGGCGCTATGAGCTAGAACGATGACTGATTCCTTCCTTCACCCAACCGCGATTTTTCTATATGTTTGGGTAGTGATAATGATAGCCGGAACAGTCTATCAGTATAGGTTTTACAAATACTTAGAAAGAAATCATGTGCTGATATGGGAGGATGTAGGTTGTCCAACAATTTGGTCAGATCAGAGTCTTGCAACTGCCTGGCCTACAGTTAAATATATGAAAGACCGTTGGTATGCAGATTTGACTGATTCTGTAGGAATTGAATACTGCGATAAGAATAGAAGGAAATTACTGTATTGGTTCTGGGCAAGTGCCACGTCGGGCGTAATTTTCGCATGTTTCCTTTTCGGTGTGGGGTTACCTCCAGCATGGGCGTAGCTCTGCGGCTCATAACAATCACAGGCAATGAAGCTCCAGGCCTGTGGTCCACTATCTCTGGTTGCTATTTGATCGAAAATCTATAACATACTGTGAATAATGGTTTTTCAGTAAGGTTTGAGCGATCTTCTAATTCAAGAATGTGAATTTAAAGTAATGGAACAGTTGGTACTCAAAACAGATATTGAAAATGCTGAGTTCTACTTGGCAAGCCTGGCTATTGGCATACTAGACAGTATGAGAACTGGTGAAATCTCCTTAGAAGTTGGAATTTGGAGCTTGGCTAGACCTACTTTCTGGGAGCCATTAGAGAAAAGTCTCAAGGTATCTTGTAAGTTGGTAGATTGGATTTCGTCAATGGATGAATTAGATGCGTTACAAGAACTGAATGGTGACGCAAACCGTGTTATTCAAGAAACAATTGAGCTTCTAAAACTGTGCCAACAAGATGCTCTTAATTCCAAGCCAGCTTTAGTCATGTCGTCAAAAATAGAGAAAAGCTCATAACAAGGTGATAACGTTCGTTCCGGCCCTTCGGGCCTCCGTGGGACAGCTTACCTTGCGCACCTTTTGCGCGGGTCGTTACGCTCACAATTTCGCACAAGAAGTACACAAGGTAAGCTGCCCTTGCTGGCGGCGTTAAATGTCAGAATGAGGAATTAGCCATTGGCTAAGAAGCAAAAATTTATAGCTGCTATGTCTCAGATGACTCAAAACGGAGCCCCGGTCTATGCTGGCTGTGAGCGCTATAGAGGCGAGGCTGTTTTTACTGCTTCATTCAATACTTGTTACTTCAATAATATTACTCTTACAAAGGTAAAGGGCGGTGATATTAATGATAGTAACTATAAATGTGAAGAAAGCGGTGAGTACTACAGGGTAATGAAGTTTGATAAATTGCAGTAGCCGAACCAACAAACATTTAATAAGGCCAGGCACAATCGGCCCCTTCGGAGCTGGACCTCCGCACTGTGTGATTTGGCCTGTGCTGGCGGCGTTATTAGTGTTTTATTTTCACAGCTTCTTCTCCGCGTAATAATTTTTTATTTGATTAACCCTTTTCCCTTTCTGTACTGATCTGGTTGGTGGCAGTCAACGGGTAATGTTTTTTCAGAGTAAGACCATAAGCCCGCTTAGTGCGGGCTTCTTCATTTGGATTTTCAGTGATTTAATTACAGCTCGGATTCAAATGAACAACTGTAAATGGTTGAGTGGTATGATCGATATGGAGATCATCTATTTATAGACAACCGATTGATATAACAATTACTAGAGCTGCTGTCAAAAAAGATTGAAACGTTTTTTCCAGATGCCAGCGCTGCCAAGGCGGCACTAAACATTAGCTGCAAACCTTCTTGGGTTACACCATTCTCTCCCACTTTTACATGGTAGTAATTGTCAGTTCTGGTACAGCTTGGGGAGCTTTCTTGTAAGGTTATCACAAAGGTTCCATTACCGAATGGATAGACTCTTGTAACTTGAGAGGTAAATACCACCTCTTCTGCTGTCGCTGGAAGAGAAATTAGCGCGGTAATTAGTATGGCTATCAGTTTACGCATTTTCCTTTAACCCTTTATTTATTGGTCGAGCCTTCAGGTATTTGTACTGAAGTAGTGTAAATCCAAATCTGCGGGGCCCCCGCAGTTGGATGTTGAATTATAGGTTCACGCTTCTTTGAAGCATAGCCCCGCGCCCGCTTAATGCGGGCTTTTTCTATTTAGGAGATTTCCAATGACTGGACCCACAGTGCAAGTCAAATATATCGGCAATAAGCCGGCAAAAAGAGATACCGTCTGCGGTACCGGCACCCTCTGGGCGGGCCATGGCGATGTGCAGGCTTTCCCACGCGACTGGGCGGCGCTGCTGCTTCGGCATCCAAAGGTATGGCAGCTTGTTGATGTTTCGGCTGTCGGAATCACTTCGGTCGAACAACCCCTTCAACCCGAAGCTTCTGTACACGATGAGAAGGGCGAAGCATCGCCTACTGAGCGTCGCGAAGTCGGGCAACCGACTTTAAGTAGCGCACCGGCGACGGGGGAGGTTATCGATCCTGAAGATACTGGCCCTGAACCGCTTATATCTATTCAGCCGCAGGGAGAGGGGCAAGTCGGTGCGCCCAGTACTGCGGAAAACAACCCGGAAAATCAGGCAGTCGATCTGGTGGCGGTGATTCGCACGATGCCGAAAGATGAAGCCCATTTTAATCGGGGCACCGGCAAGCCTAAAGTGGCCAGAGTACGCGCGCTGGCGGGTGATCCGGGCATTACCGCTGACGATGTGAAGCGGGCCTGGGAAACGATCAATAGCAATGGTTAACGCCCTGATAGCGCAGGTGCGCGGTAGCCTCCGCGATGCCGATGAAGTGCAGTACAGCGCTGAAGCCATTGGCAGTGCGCTGTTGGATGCGGAGCTGGTGATTGTGGCCTACAAGCCGGAGGCCACTGCGGAGGATGTGGAGGTCACCACGGTGGACGGTGCACGTCAAGAGATTCCAGCTGACTATCTGAGGGTGCTGGATATCAAGCACAACGGCAGCCTGGCGGAACCCGGCCGCAGTATTCGCCTGGTGGCACGGGAGCACCTGGACCTGATGGCGCCCAACTGGCGCGGTGCCAATACAGAGCCGGAGGCCCGGCAGTACACCTATGACGAGCACAACCCCCGGGTTTTCGAGCTGTCCCCGCCGGTAGTGGCCGGCACGGTAGTAGCGACTTTGGCAAAGCGCCCGGCTGAGTACGATGACCTGACAACGGCGACGACAACGGTCGGTCCGGAATACCGCCCGGCATTGATTGAGTATGCGCTGTATCGGCTGTTCAGTGAGGACACCGAGGGTAGCGTGAACGAGTCCCGCAGCCGCAAGCACTACG
>NZ_JBFRBC010000034.1:0-17182 GCF_040932045.1 Microbulbifer sp. TYP-18 | reverse complement strand
CGCTCGCGCACATCAAAGTAGGGATTGGGCACAAACACCCCGGATACTTCCGGGGCGCTGAGGATGCGTTCAAGACTGGCTTTGGGATCTGTTACGGAGCGCAGATACTCCCCCAGCTCCCAGTAGCCGCCGGCTGGTATTGCATTGCTCAGGGAATGCACTCGCTTGCGGGCTAGGATGGCATACAACAGCAGTTCGCTGGCACCACTGGACCAAATTTCGGTGGCGGCACGCAGGCAGGCCATGCCGGAGTAGATCCGCGGGAGAATGCGGTCGCGCCAGGAGCGCTTTAGAATGGCGCGGTACTTTTGATTGGTAACCGGGTGGGGTTTGATAAAGGCTCCGGCGGCCACTGCAGCGCGCAGCATTTCCAGGTCCATGGCGCCGGCCGCCATCAGGTTGCTGCCGGGCAGCAGGGCCACTTTACTGGGAAGCTCTGTTTGATAGCTGTGCAACAGGTATTTGTCGGGTGCGGCTTTGGCCACTGGGGCCCAGTCATGTCTGGTATTGCATTGATCCGCCTGCCGATATCGCGCCAGTGCCTGTTCGATCTTGGTGGGGGTCAAAATGATGCCCCCTAGCCCCGCCATACATTCGGTCACGGTGAAGGCGCCACCGTCGCCGTGATAGCGCAGGTCGTATTCCAGTGGTATCCGGTGCTTTTCCGCCAGTGTCGCGGCGAGCTTTAGCAGCGGTACCGATTTTTCATCCCGCCAGGTAACAAAACCCGTGCGGTGCACCCGTGTCGCCGGGTCCCAGGGGGTTTCGCGCATCAGCCGGTCTCCCGGTCTGCTTGTGTGAGCGCCCGGGCAATACGCTGGTCCAGGGTGTCGATCAGGTGCGCGGTCAGTTCCTGCTGCGCTTCCTGCAGGTCTTTCACGGCGCTGCGGTACAAGCCGGAGAGGTCCCTCACCCGCTCTTCCAGTAAGTTCAGACGTTGTTCCTGTGTCACGGTCAGCTCCAGGTGGTGTTGCGGCTGGTGGCTTGGGAGGTGGTTTTGCTGGTGTTGCGGCTGGTGGTTTTAGTGGTGCTTTGGCTGGTGTTCCAGTTGGTGGTGGTGCTGCGGCTGGTATTCCAATTGGTGGTATAGGTGGTGGTGTAACTGGTGGTTTTGTTGGTCAGCCGGGAATCCGGTTCACCGGGGACATGCTCGTAATTCGTTATCCATTCGGTGGTGTAGCTGGTGACTCTGCTGGTGCTTTTGCCGGTGCTCCAGGCGGTAGTGGTGCTGCGACTGGTATTCCAGCTGGTGGTATAGCTGGTTCCATAGGCGGTGCCATAGCTGGTATTGAAAGTGGTGTTGTAGGCGGTAGTGAAGGTCCATACCCAGGGCCTGGTCCAAACCCCGGCGCGCCGCACCCAGACTTCTTTTACCTGTTGCCAGCCGCCGGCGTGGCGGGCACGGATGTCGACCGGATCCCGCCAGTTGCCCAGACGCACCTTGACGCTCACCGGCGCTGCTCCATGAATCCGCAAAATGTCACACCAGGAACCATACATCGCCGTCCTTGCCGCCCGTGGGCTGGCTGCTGCTCACGGTGACCTTGGGCAGGTTTTGGATATCGTCGATGGAGGGTTTGTTTTCCGGGTGATAGACCTCTTTGCCCTGGACTTTCACGCTGTTGCCGCTCAGTGTTGCCGCGGTCAGCGCCTTTTCGGTGGTGATATTGCCGCTCGCATGGAACACCATGTAAACCCCGGTGACGTTGCCCAGAATCAGGTCGCCATTGGCCGCGCCGTACCAGAGCCATTCGTATTCGGCGCCGTGCCACTGCAGTTTGATGCCGGGCACTTCTTCGCCGGCCTGATCCGAGTCCGCCTTGATGGTAAGGGTGGCGCTGCCAATACCGCCGTCCAGAATAAAATCCCCATCCACCCGGGCGTTTTGGATGGTGAAGGTGTAACTGGAGATGGGCAGCCAGCCGCCGTTGTAACGCAGATAGCCCTCTCCGTCCTGGGGCGCTTCCAGCGGCACTTGAAGATCATTGGCGACCTGGAAGTTGGTGCGGTACTCAAGACCTGTGCCGTCCTGGCGTATCCGCACATAGCGGCCACCGGAGTTGGAAAAATCCGGCAGCTGGGAGATACCCGCGGTGCGCAGCTGCTGGCTCACATTGCCGTCAAAGGCGGTGACAAAGTCGATACTCCAGCCACTCACCCAGTAGGCGGCCGCGGTTTGGGCGCCGGCGACAAACAGCTCGCGCATCTTGATCGACGGGTTGGACCAGACGGTGTTCAGGTCCCCGAGCCAGACCACAGGGTGGTCGTCGGGCCCATCCCCGAACCGCACCGGCAAAATCTGCGCGGGGTTTTCGCCATCCAGCACATGGGCCTGCATGTCGTGCCAGCGCTGTTGTGCGGCATCGGTCTTGCCTGAAACCATCAGCGAGAGGGAGTGGGCTTTCTGGTTCTGGTCCGTGCCCTCCAGGATCACGTCGAGGATCATGCGGAAGTGGATGTTCTTCCAGGTCTGGGGAAAGCGGATGGCGATGGCGCCGGTAAAAGCTCCGGAGTATTTATTGGCGGCGCCCCGGGGCATGACCACCTGGGTACCGGCGGCGGTCTCGTGGTGCAGACCGCCCTTGCCGCTGCGGTTGTAGCGCGCATCGGCGATATCGATGTCCGGCACCTGGTCGGGGCCCAGCCCGACATCGCGCTCGGCGGCGCTGCCCAGCACCACGCCGATGGCGAGCTGCAGCGAGCGGGAGAACACCACCCAGACGCCGGTTTCGCGGTCCTGATCAAAATCCCCGCCGGAGACGTGGGTGGCGGCGCAGACAAAACTGTCATCGCCGTAGTTCACCAGATCCCCCACCCCAAAACCCTGCCCCGCATCCCAGTTGCCGCGGGGATTGATCCCGGTGGTGAGGAGGTTGCGCACGCTGGTGGCCAGCATAAACAGTTCGATCAGTCCGTCCTTGAGTTTGCCGTCGTCCCGCAGCAGTGCCCGCAGCGCGTCTTGTGTGGACGACAGGGCACTGGCGATGCCCGACAGTTCATTGTCGAGACTGACCGGGTCGGCACGATTCAGGTCGCTAAAATTGGTGTCGGGCCGGTAGGGTTGCTGCTGGGACATGGCGGGCTCCGTTAATAGCGGATGTTTAACGCCTGCAACGCGGCCTCGGCGCCGTTGGCCGGTGCGCGCCCGCCGGCGTTGCCGGCACTGGAGGTGAGCG
Organism: Microbulbifer sp. TYP-18; assembly: GCF_040932045.1. Lineage (NCBI taxonomy): Bacteria > Pseudomonadati > Pseudomonadota > Gammaproteobacteria > Cellvibrionales > Microbulbiferaceae > Microbulbifer > Microbulbifer sp. TYP-18. The sequence goes on along the minus strand of NZ_JBFRBC010000034.1, from coordinate 14,006 downwards.
GGGCCGGATCCTTTTTGGGCGGCGGCTGGCTGACGCTCATGCTGCTGATGGTGTCGTACAGGTTTTCGATCTGGGGCAGCCAACTGGAGGGATCACCGCTCTGGGTGATGCGGGCGATTCGGGCGGAGATCAGTTTTTCCTTCTGCGGCCAGTCCACATCGCTGGCGGCAGTCTGAGCGGCCCAGGCGTCGATGTCCTGCACGGCTTTTTGCACGGTCTGCTGCTGTTGTGCCTGCCGGTGCTCGGATTCCCGTTGCTGTGTCTGGCGGTGCTTCTGGTCCGCTTCCAGGCGCCGCGCTTTGGCCATCTCCAGCGCTGCGGCCTCGTTCAGGCCCATGTCGTTCACCTGTTTGCGCAGGTCGGGAAAGTCGCCGAGGGGATCTTCCAGTTGCAGGGGCTGGCCACTCAGCAACTGGTACTCTTTTACCTGGCGCAGCAGGATTTTGCCCGCCGCGGCAAGGTCGCCGGTTTTAAGGGCACGCCCATATTCGAACAGCTCGGCAATCTCATCCGCCGCCAGTTTTGAGTCGGTGAACATCTGCTGTACCGGTTCCAGGGTTTTTTGCAGTGCCTGGGCCTGTTGCTCGTATTCCACCGCGCGTTCATTGGCCGCCTTGACGCCGTTGGCCAATTTGCGAAAGCGGGCCTGGGACCCCTGGCTGAGGCTGGTCTGCTCTTCGGCGGTGAGTTCCAGGTCCTCTTCGGTCAGCGCCCGGTCGGTGTTGTCCGGCTCCTGATCACCGTCTGTGTCCTCCGCCCCGGGCTTTTTATCGCTCTCCTCTGCCGGCGTCGCGGTGTTTTCAGGTTCAGGGCCTTCTGCATTCTGATTTTCCCGGTCCCGGTGCTCCTTATCCTGATCGGGATCATCGGCGCTGTGCTGAGGGGTTTCCTCTGCACGCACCGGGACACTGCGCTCGATGGCTTCCAGGGCGCTCTGCGGCGCTTCCTGATTTTCCGGTTGCTGAGTTTCCGTTTGCTGTTCCGTGTCGTCATTCATTGCATGGTCTCTGTGGCTGGGGGAATTGGTGGGACAGGCGCAGGCAACTGGCCGCCGGCGGGCTCTGCGCCCTGCCCGGCGATTTCGGCCAGGTCGAACCGTTCGTCAAAACGCTTGAGGGTCTGTTCCAGTACAAACTCTGCCACGCCCGCCATGGGATGGGCGACGGCTTTCAGTTGGCCGATCTGCATCAGCTGCTGTTGCAGGATGGGCAGCAGTTGCACCCACTGCTCCCGCTCCCGTGTCTGATTGGGTTTGGCGGTGGAGCCGCCGCGGACACTGACCCGATACAGGTTGTAAATATCCTCGCGCTCCATGGTGGGCCACACGGCCCCCTGGCCGGCGATCTGGCGCACCTGTTCCGGGGTGATTTCCAACAGGAGTATTTCCGCCGCATAGCCGGCCACTTCGCTGATCCAGTCTTCCAGCGCGTCGCGGCGCTCACCCATACGGCCCTGCATGGAGGCGGCCATCAGTTCGGCTTCGGTGGCGGTTTTGGAAACCTGGGTGATATTGCGGCTGGCGTCACTGGCGCCGGACAGCATTTCGATATCCCGGTGAATGGTCGAGGTGTCAAACAAACCGGGATCCACCCGGGGGGCGGGAATTTCCTGCAGGTCGTGGGCCAGTGGCCGCTCCGGATCGCCGCCAACGCCGATCATGTCGTTGGTGCGCCGGTTTTGGATATTGTCCAGGTCTTCGTCGTCCAGCCCGCCGGCGCGGCGATAGGCGGTGGCCGGGCGCAGATCCCTCCTCAGCTCCCGGTATTTATCCCGGGTCTCGTTGTATTCCGCCTGCAGGTCCTCCAGCAGTTCCACATCGGACAGAGGCTCCGCACTGCCGTCCACCTGATTGAAGGCGAGCCCAAAAAAGGGGTACCAACGGCGCCCCTGCTTTGGCGGTGAAAACGGCGGGCGCGCCCAGCGCTCTTCTCCCAGCGCCAGGGTGTAAACTGTGTTGTCCCGCTTGCACCAGATCTCGAACACCGGGATCAGCTGCTCCTCTTCCCTGCTGTCCCGACTGCGTTCTTTGCCAGTGATGGTATGACGGCGTGCGGATTGATCCGCCTTGCGGCCGAACACTTCGGAAAACCGCTCGGGCGTAAACCACAGGCGGTGGGCTATGGCATCCGCCCGCTCGTAGTCGTCGAACTCGTTACGGGTGTCATCCAGAATCAGGATGTCTTCGGTCAGCGGCCGATCGATCACCAGTCCCTCGCTGGCCACCACCTCGACCTGGGATTGCAGGCTGTGAATCTGTTGCTGCAGCTCGGCGCGGGTGGCCTCCAGGTCGCCGGCACAGGCCGGGTCCTCCAATTCTCTCAGCAACTGTTCCACCCGTTGCAGGTTGTCCTGGGCATCCTCCAGGCGGTTTTGAATCAGGGGGTCCCGCCGGTAGTCTCTCTGGTAAACCACTTTCACCCAGCCCGCGGCGGCGGTCATGGTGGCGCGCAGCAGGGACTTGGCACGCTTTTTCAGTTTGCCTTCCTGCACCAGTTGACGGTTGAGCACCACCGCCAGGGTGGCGGCAAATTTACGCCAGGCCTGGTACATGGCACCTTCCGCCGCTTCGGCGGCATCGCAGTCGATATCGGGATCCTTGGCATAGATCTGCGGAATCAGACTGGCAAACACCGAAAACAACAGGCGGATACCCTTCCCTTCCTGCTCGCCCTTGCCTCTGCCGGACAATACCTGCCGCCAGCGCTCGACGTTTGCCTTGGTTTTTTTGTCATGAAGCTCAACAAAGCGCTCCAGGCGGGCGGACCACCGCCGGACCAGGGCTTTTTCGGACTCGTCGATGTCGGGGGGAGCCTTGTTGTACGGGTCCATGGCGTGCCTTATTACCAATCAGGCATCCAGTGTGCAGGGAATACAGTGCGGTGATGAGTTGAAAAGATCGATGGCTATGCCTGAAGATGGCGTCATACCACAGGTTGTAATCGACCTTTAATTGCACTACTATTAGACCAGTTAAAAGTACTATTCATGGCACCAATATGACTGCAATCAACATTCTGTCCGACCGGGTTATGCCTATTTCCGAGGCCAAGCGTAACCCTATGGCCCTGGCTAAAGACACTGAGGCCGGGCCCGTTGCCGTACTGAACAGGAACCGGCCGGTCATGTATTGCCTGTCCCCCGCTCTCTACGAAGAGATACTGGATCGTCTGGAGGACGCCCAACTGGCCAGGGTAGCGGAAGAGCGCCTCACCGATGGCAGCGAAGCGATACCGGTGAGCCTGGATGACCTATGACCTAAAATTCCACCCGGCGGCCTTCAAGGCATGGAAAAAGTTAGGGACCAATGTTCGCTCGCAGTTTAAAAAGAAGTTGGAGGAACGGCTCGAAAATCCCCACGTGCCAAAGGACAGGCTCTCTGGCAAAAAAGACCTCTACAAAATAAAACTCAGGGCAGCCGGTTATCGGCTTGTCTACCACGCCAACGACGTCGAAATCATTGTTACTGTCATCGCGATCGGTAAACGCGAGAAAAATCAGGTGTATTTGCAAATAGAGTGAAAGGGTACATTCGTGCGGCCTTCGATTATTTGCACCAGGATTCTCTTGGGCGGATAATGGTAAATATCATCGGTGGCCGGCGGGTACGCGGATATGCAAGGAAGTCAATGTGGTTCCCTAATCACTCTGGTCCTATTTACCGCTATTAAGCTTCTGGTATCAGGCAATGACTGATTCGGAAAACAAGTGGGGATGGACCCTCCCAGTCTCAATAATGGTCGCCGTTGGCTTATACCATCTCAATGGCGAGCAGGGCGGCTCAGAAAAGCTGCTCTATGCCGTTGGAGCGCTACTGATAGCCCTGTTCCTATTCCTTGCCACCCGGCCCTGGTTCTGGATGCTGGTATTTTATTTGGGGGCTGCGGCAAGCTTTCTGACCATGCTCGCTTTTGCTGTCCATTTCCAGATATTACCGGCCCTGGGCATGTGCGTTATGGGATTCGCCGCAGTTGTTATCGGACGCGCTATCGGTATCGTATTTTATCAAGTGGACGGACTATTTTAGCTTTCATCGCCGAAGCAATTCCCGCATAGCGATGAACGCGTTTTGGTCATTTATTCCGCGCACTTTATTCAAGCCGCCTCTCATGAAGTCAAAGGTCGCCCCCGTAGTTGACTGCTGTCCGGACGCAACATTTGCCAGGGTATTTATGCTCTTCTGCATCTCACCCTGAAGGGAGGTACGGGCGGTTGCTCCGAACCGTTTGTCCAGCTCATCGGCAAACAACATTTGAGTCTTCAGATCATCACTGAAATTTGCCCCATATTTTGCGGCCACTGTTTCCAAATCAGCGGTGGCATCCATTAAGTTGACCCGCGACTGAGTATTACTCATCAGGCGCCGCAACACCGTCCCCACTGCCTTGTCGGCATTGTCACCATAGAAATTGACTTTACTTCCACTGGCATCCTGCAGCGCGTCCAGGGCGTTCACCGTATCCGCATAGGCGGTATTGACACGATCATATTCCGGAAAGTTGTTATCCAGCGCGCTATCCAAGTCTGCGCGCAGGCTCTTCAAGATACGCTCGGTCCTACCTCCGAGACCATCTTTGCTTTTCCCATAGGTAACCTGTTCATCGATGTATCGTTTCAGCCGATGCAGGTCGTAGGCGTCCGGAGCACGCGTGTCTCTCATTCGAGCGACGATATTCCTAACTACCCGCTCGGCTGCATCGACACCCTCAATGTCGGATCCGGCAAACAGAGGCTTTAGCCGGCGATCCATTGTGACACCCATTTCCCGCAGCCTGGCAAGAAACTCGTCGACGGGAGCCCGATAGTCCACTGGTTTGCCTTTCAGCGCTTTTGCCACCGCGTCCAGTTGCCTGCCCGCATTCTGGTTGACCAGCCTGACGTGGCGCACGCGCTGCATCAGGGAGTCGCCTGCAACATCGGAGGCTCGGTTGTCCATTGAATAGCGGGCATTGTTGTGCCCGCGCTGGCGAATACCAAGCATTCGCACCATTCTCTGTCGATCTTCCGGGGATGCTCTCTTGATGGCCGACACTATCGATTTGTCGAACCCCTGCTTGATAGCGTTTTGCGCCACCCTATCCTTTTCAACCCCTCGCCAGTTATCGGAAAGTCTGTAGGGGGCAATCTCCCCGCTGGTGGAGTCGGCCTTGATTTCCTCTGCCCGCCTGGCGGCCAGATCGTTTACAGGATCTGTGGTTTTCGTTTTCGGAAGAGCTGCTGTGCGTCCACGCTTGCTCGGGTCCAGCGCACCAGAGCCCCGAACACCCGGAATCCTTACTCCCAGATACTGGGCAACCGCAGTGGGAACAGCCGATGCCACAGCTCCAGCAGCGGGGCCTCCGACCGCATTTCCAGCCTCGCCCGCCAGCTCGGTAGATTTCTGTATGGCGGCTGCAGCCGGTACGGCGGAAGTGGTCAATGTTTGCGTAGCAAGCTGCGCTCCAGCGGTTCGGGGCTGATAGGTCAGGCGTTCGGAAACACCCCGCCGCACAGCCTCAGCCGCCTCTGCGGGGTCCACGTCTGTCAGGCCCAGGGCTCGGCCGGCAGCGGTCACACCGAGGGTGCCCAGGCCGGTTAATCCGCCGGCAACCTCTCCAACTCCAGCGGAGCCAAGTGTTAAAACCGGCTCGACCAGGCCCCCGGATAATTGGCGGCTAATGTCAAACAGACCGGGCGTTTTATCGGGCACGGGAACATCCGGTTGCTGCCCCGCTGCCGTGACACTGGGCTGCGGCTCAACAGGTCGCGCTGTGGTTATGTCAAATCGTTTGCGCTGCGGATGCTGGGCGGAGTCATTCACTGGCCGGGCAGTGGACAAATCAAAGGCCATCAGATTTCCTCCACTTCTCCGTTGGGGCCGATGTAGGCGCGGTTGCCACTACCATCGATCATCAGTTGCCAGCCCTGTGCGTTGACTGGTGGGAGGGGTTGGTTAAAAGCATTTTCGCCACTGGTTGAGGGAAGCGCCTCATTCGTACTTCCAGTGCTTTGAGTACCGGAAGCTTCACCCCAAATGTCCTCAACCGGGCGCATGTCTCCACCAAGCTTTGCTCCAACAATGGCGTCAACAATGTTTAGTTTGGCCTGGGCAGCTTCGGAATGATCTTTTCTTGAAGGCAGCATTTCCATTAACAGGGCCTGATCCCGATCAGTAAAGGTACCTTCACCACTGACACGAAAAATGGATTTAAGCACCGGTGCCATTGCCGCAGCCGCACCCTCGGCAATCTGCGCTTCCGGTGTCATGGCGGGTATCCTGCCGGCAACTGGACCTGTAGTCGTATTCTGCATGGATTCGCGAAGCCCTTTTACGGCCATTTCATAGGTGGAAAGTGCGACCCTGTTTTGTGCGGCACGCTCTTCTGCCCCAATCACGGCACTGCCCGCTGCTCTGCCCATGGATTGCGCATATGCCCGGCGCTTGTCAATTTCCGCCTGCAGATCGGCGTCAGACAAAGCCTGAAGATCGCTCACAAGCGGAGCGACACCACCGTCGGCGCTTGGTCCATAGCGGGTGCCCCCCTGTGAGAATTCGCTGTATCGCACCAATTCATTAAGGTCACCCGTCTGTTGGTATTCAGCGAGTGATTCCGAAGTAAAGTCACGCGGGTTTATTTTTCCGAACCCCAGCAACTGCGGTCCTCCATGCAGTGAACCATCTGCACTATCCATCACCCCTTTGGCCAGCCCCGTCTGCAAGGCGGCTGTGTTCGCCACTTGCGCCGTGGTATCCGGCGCTTTAATCGGCTGGGCATTGAGACCGGCAAGACGGGTGCCGGCAAGGCTCTGTTGGATTGCCTGCGCCAGAGCGGATTCCAGCGGACCGGCATCGCCCCACTCCCCGGTATCCCGATAATCCGCATACTGCTGCACCTGTGACACAGTGGCGCCGGTCTGGTCCGCCACCAGAGAATGACGCAGCCCCTGGTCATGATTGAGGGCCAGGCTGTCGCGCACTTTTTGCGCCAGGGCGCTCTGGTAATCGGTTTGTGCCGCTTTCAGGCCCAGGTCGGCCTGCGCCAGATCCTGTCGAAGCAACGCCGACATCCGCGCCTCTTTCGCTGCCTCTTCCCGCGCATTGCCCTCGGCCAGTGCCCGGACGGCATTGCCGAGACCGATGCCCAGTGATGTTGAAATTGCGTAACGCATAATCCGGCCTCAGACAAAGGGTTTATATTGGCTGACGTTTTCCATCATCTGCCCGTTGTCACCGGCGATGATCATGCCGTCGGCCGCACTTCCGCTGCCACCGCGGGCCAGCATGGCCGAACCAATCGCCGACAACAGGGAACCGCCCAACACCCGCTTGGCGCCCTTGTGGTTGCCCGCCAGGGCCCGCTTGCGGGCCGCCTCGTTCCAGGCGTGCTCGGCGGCGAAACGCCCCAGGCGGGTCTGCTGTGTCTGATGCCGGCGACCCAGGGCGCCGGCCTGCATTTGATGACCGCCCAGATTGCCCATCAGCCGGGCGATATTGCGCGCATTCTCGGTGCGCAGAATTTCCCCGCGCGCGGCTTCCGCCAGGGCGGCATCACTCTGGTCGGCAGAGAAATTGAACTGTGTTTGACCGCCCTGCTTTTGCAGTGCCTGGATGGCGGCAATACGCTCTGCCTGGGCATCGTCCAGCCCGTCGCGGTAGCTGCCGGGGGTGTAATCGGTCTGCAGGTTGTCCAGAATCTCTCTCTGCTTTTCCTCCCGCAGCTGGTCGGCCTCGCGATCGTGCCGGCGCTGTATCTGCACGTTTTCCTTGATCTGTGCCTGCTGTCCCCGGTGCTGCATATAAGCGCCGGAAAGCAGCGCCGCGATGGCCGCTATCGTCATGGGTTCCATCAGGGGCCTCCTGTGATGGTGCCGTTATGACCGGCGGTGCTGTGATAGCTCTGCTCCGCCAGTTGGCGCCCTTTGTTTTCCCGCCGCAGTTCGTAGGCGCGCAGTACGTCGTCAAATAATCCGTTGATCTGCTGGCTGGTGGCGGTGGCCGAGGCGTTGGTCATGGCGTTGCCGATATCCGCCCGCAGGCTGCCGGCGCTGGCCGCATCCAGGTTGCCGGCATTCACCTGGGCGATGGCATCGTTCATGATGCTGCTCATGCGGGACTTGGCGTTGGAGCGCGCTCCGGCGGCCACACTGTCGATCTGCGCCAGCCCGCGCTGGTAGGCGTCGTCCACCTGGTACTCATATTGATCGGTGAGGTGGGAGCCCACCATGCCCTGGCGCAACAGCTGCGCCATCAGGGCGTCGGTGACGTCGTGCCGCTGGGTATTGAGGGTGTCGGTATGCACCGCCGTGACATCGTCGTAAACCCGGTCCAGGTTTTCCGACCACTGTGTATGGTTGGGGCTGTTTTCCACCGGGTTGCCCCGCGCATCCAGGCCGAAGGTCCGGTAAATGGAAGCCACCGCCTGTTGTTGACGGCGTTTCTGTTCCGCTTCCTTGCGCGCCTGCTCGCGGTTATAGCGCTTTTGCTCCTTCGAGCCGTCACTACCCAATCCCATGTTTCACCCGCCCGTAAATTTCCACGTCTTCCCCCCGGCGCCCAAAGGACCGACGCACACCCTCCCGCTCAAAACCCAGCTTGCGATACCAGCGCCCGGAAAACGGATTGGTCGATAATGCATGGCCCTCCAGGCGGTGATAACCGTTTGCCAGTGCCGTCTCCACCAGGGTCCGGCCGGCTTGCGTCACTTCCCGCAAACAGCGGCGGGGCCAGCCGGTGACTCCCAGCAGCCAGACAATGGCGACGCCCGGGTTGATGGGGCGCAGACCGCCCACACATTCGGCGACGCGCGCCTTTAACACCACCAGGCCCACAGCGCCCTCGCCTTTGATCCAGTCCTGCACCAGATCCAGGGCCAGGGCGGGGTCGTAACCGCCCTGCATGACCTCGAACTCCGCCACGTTTTGCGCACAGAGCCCATTCAGGACTTCGGCGATGTGATACTCGCTGGCCGCGGCGATCATCAGATCGGCCCCAGGTTGTGGTAATGCAGGGTGATGGCGTCGAGCTGGAAGGGTTCGTTGTGGTTGTGCCTTACCACCGGGGCAAAGCTGGATCCCATCACTTCCACCGGCAGCATCGGCCCCGGGCGGGAATCATTGCTGATGGACTGCCAGCCGGTCTGGCGATCCGGATAACGGCTATCGTATTTAATGGCGAATTCCGCCGTGCCCTGGAACACGAAATCCGCACCCCACAGCTGCTTGGTCACTCCGGGCCCTTTAAAATCGACAAACGGCATCTCGACATAGACTTCGATGCCGGTGCCCTCTTCCGTACCCGCTTTGCCGTAGTCCTTGTAAACGCCCCGGTCCACCAGCTGACTGATACGGTTGGCGGTGCGGATAAATACGGTCTGATAGGCCTCGGCCACATAATCGATGCGCTCCGGAAACAGATACTCGCTCCAGGCGCTGATCTTGCTCACCTTGCTCAGGGTGTACACATAGACCCGCGATCCCCGCACGGACACACCGGTTGCCAATGTGTAATCGTGGTCGAACCAGAACCACAACTGGCCGTATTTGCGGATATAGGCACAGCGACCCTCGCCCGGCTCCCCGGCAAACAGGTCGTCGATGGCGGTACCCACGTCGATATCGTGCACATTGTCAGTATCGGACTGCTGGGTAATGGAGCGCACGCCCTGATTGCTCAGAAAAAACAGGTCACCGGCCATGCCCGCATGACCGTAGTAATCGCGCGCGCCGCTGTAGACCAGCTTGCGAAACTGATTGGTGGTCTGGTCCGCATCCACATGCCACAGCTGGGCGTGATCATCCGTCCACACGACGATATTGTCGTGATAGGCGCCCAGTGCCTTGACCAGGTCATTGCCATCCGCCTGCACGTTCACCGGCAAGAGGCCGGCAGACAAACTGTCCGGCGTCTCCTCGGGGGTCCAGTTGCGCGGGTCGGCGCCGGCACAATAGCGCACCACGTCCCGAGAGGCCGCGTAGAGGCGCTGGCCCCGCTTCGTCACCGTGCGGGTTTTGGGGCAGTTGCCGTCCGCAATCCGGGTATCCGTTCCACCGTCGAGAAAATGGTGCTGGAACTGACCGCCGACATACTCGGCCACCACATACAACTGGCCGTTAAAATGCTCCGCATACCAGATGCGCCGAATATCCGGGGCGCCGGAAATGCTGTTCAACCCGTGGGCCCGGATACCGGCGGGAAGGCTCGGGGCCGGATGCTGAACGTCATAAAATACATGAAGATCGCCGTCCATCTGCGCGAGACCATGGGTATTTTCCGGCAGCGTGTAAGCCTCATCCAGCGCCGGCCGCTTGCGCGGCACCTTGCCGTTGGAGATATAGGCGTTGCGGAGAATGCGCAGGCGGTTGGCGTCGGCCACGAATTCCCCCTGGCGCACATCGAGACCGGCGGCCCAGCTCTTAAACGTGATCTGCGGCACGGGGCGCCCTCCCGTAGGGATCGCTTTGGATTATTTTGCGCCGGTGCACCCGTCGACCCCGAGAGCGGGACTTGACCTGCAGCAGCTCGCTTTCCAGCTGGGCACCATACCGATCCGCGTCCGGCTGCCGGTAATGCAGTTTTGCGTTGTAGAGCGCATGTAAAAAGATCAGATTGTCATTGAGGCTGGCCCGGTCGCCCTCCCCCTCGAAGCGGTCCGGCTTGCGCACATAGCGGATGCGCAGAGGGTAGGTTCTGTCGGCTTGTGGATGCAGCTCCAACTGATCGGCCATTTCCCACCGGCAGGGCCGGTCCAGGGTGTTCAGTGGGTCGCGGTGCTGCCAGTCGATACCGCGCGCCAACGGCAACCACTCGACGCCGTCGTACACCGCGACCGACAGCACCCGTTCCGGATCGCAGTCCTGCGGGTATTCCAGCAGCCTTTGGCCATAACCCACAGTCTTGTCGGCAAACCGGATCAGGTGATGCCAGTCCACCTGCTCCCACAACTGCTGCTGCGCATCGTAGAGAAAGGAATTCAGGATAGGGGCATTGACCGAGCTGGCACCCGCCTGGCCGCCAAAGCCGAGCCGCGCCGACAGCTGTTGGCGCAGCTTTTCCAGGGTGCGGTATTGTCGGGCCATGACCTGCCGCTTCCGCTACCAGTCCCTGGCCGGAAACTCGCCCTGTCCTTGAACATCCTCCGGTTGCTCCCCCGGTTCCCCTTCCGTCAGGTCCCCCGTATCCTCCTCATCTGCACTTGTCTGCGCCTCCTCCCCGGCAAACTGGCGGCGCCGATCCAGGCGTTCGCGCCTGACGCTTTTTTTCTTCGCGGCCAATGCCGATAAATGTCGCTGCCGGCGTGCGGCCCGTTGCCTATTTTCCGCCTCCTCTTTTTCCGACAGTATTTCATCGTCCCGGTCCAGCATGGAAAGCACCGAATCGATGGAGCGGTCCAGGCAACCGGGCGCTATCTGCCCGTAGACTTTGACAAACACCTCCTCACCGTAGCGGCGGATCAGGCGTTCTATCTCCGCCTGCTCGTCGTAATCGGTCAGCACCGGCTCGCCATCGGCATCGACCACCAGTTCCTGCACATCACAGCGGTGCACATAGGCCAGTACCGGGATTTCATGGGCGGGATAGGTGTTGACGATCTTTTCGGCCGGATCGCGCACCAGCAGGCACTTTGCAGCGGGTATTTCTTTCAGCATGATTAATTGCTCCGTCGGTCATTCTTACGCCAAAGCCAGCACCGCATTGCAGCGCGCGCGGTTCATCGTCAGCGCACCCTTCCAGGTCAGTGCCCAGTAGGTGACATACTTGTCGTGGGGCCGCGGCGGCTTGCGGCTGATGCGGTCCTGTCCCTGCATGGGGCGCAACCGAATACTCTTCAGGTTCAGCAGGTAACAGCGCTTGGACCAGTGGGTGAGCGGCGCCACCGAGCCATCGAAGTTGTCATCGAACTGCGGCACCCAGGTGATGGGCACACCGTTGAACTGCAGATCCGTCGCCGGATCGATGGTGGCGCGGCCGGTACCCGTCCGCACAAAGCGCTCAATCTCCGCCTTCGCCTCCATACGGAACGCCTGGATCCAATCCCAGCCGGCAAAAATATGCGTCGGCGCCTGGCCGCCAAAACGAATGCAGTTTTTCCACTCCTCCTCCAGCGCCGGAATAATGTCACCACCACCCGCCAGTGCCGTGGCGGTGTTATTGCGCCACCAAAGCTCCGTCGCCCGGTCGATACCGCCGACAGTACCCGTGGAGGGATCCAGTGGAACCAGATAATCGATACCCGCCAGATCATCGGCACTGCCGGAGCCGTCCAGCCAGCAGACACGGTCAAACGCATCCTCCCAGCCCTCGTCCAGCGCCACCATCTGCTCGTCCAGCAGATTGGACAGCTGAATCGCCTCGGCGCGAGTCACATTGCCGCCCTGGCCGTTGTCATCGATCTTGATGCCGTGCTGCGCCAGGCGGTCCTCGTCCAGATACAAGCCATCGTGCGCGGAGCGCCACGGAAACTTGGCCTGATCCAGGGTCTGCCGGCGGTTATAGGTCACCTGCTGTTCGCCGCGGTAAAATTGGAAGTTGGATTGATAGGCCACGCGAAGCTGCTCGACCACATACTCCTTCGCGCCCGGGAAGGACTTCTTCTTTGGCATCAACGCCTTCAGCAGCGGGCGGTCCTGCTTGATCTGATCTTCAGGTGAATTCTTGAGATGAAAATCCAGGACCGCCTTGCCGGCGTCCTGAATCTCCTGGGGAGTAAAAGGCATAACGGTGCTCTCCACATAAGTGACAAACGTGCTTGCATTGGCGAGATGCGAAACGCCGTTTGCAGTGGCGAGCTGCAGTTCTGCCGAGTCGGGGCGCGGACCCGGATACACACGCAATAGGAGAAAAATATCAGGAAGGATTTGCGGTGATGAGTTTCAATGTGATCACTTTTCTGTCTACTTTAGTTTCGCCGCCGACAGTGCCGTTCCTGCTCCACCGCATGCTCCGCAAACTGGGTCAGCCAGTCCATGCTGCCGTGCTTTGGCTTGGGCTTGCCCCTTTGTGAAGAGCGGGCCGCGATCATATCGCCCACCTGGCGGCCGGCCAGACCACAGGTATCCACAGCGTCGTCAAAGCGGCCGGCGGGGAATTTTACCAACTGGTCCTGTACATGCCGGACCCAGGGACCGTGCAAGCGACTCCGCCTGCTGGGGAAATACACCTTGCCCCGCCGGCACAGGGCGCGGAAGCCGGCGACATTCGCCTCCTTGTCACCGATATGGGGCATCCACTTAAAAAACAGCTGCGACTTTCGGTCTAACTTTTCCCGCTTGATGGCGCCCCGGGAAGCGTGGGCGATCACCCCCTTCTCCGCATGCCAGCGCTGTACCCGCCAGTCCTCCGCCATATCGAACAGTGTGCCCACCCACTCGTCCAGATCGATCTGGCAGGTCCACCAGTCCACCGCGTAGAGATTAAAGGCCTGATCCACGCCCCAGACCGAAAGCTCCGTCATATCGGGATCTTCACCCTCGTCCGGTGTGGCCACAGCCCCATCGTGAAAGCCGTAATACACCAGGCGTCTGGGCAGCACATCGTACTCGGCGAAATCCGAGTAGGAAAATAGAGCGCCCTCCCCCGGTGTCGGATCCTGTTGGTATAAAGCGTTCCAGTCCCTGGGGAGTATGGCGTTGCGGGTTTCCCTCAAATAAGTGGCCGGGAACCGCTGGGACCAAAGCACCTCACCGATCTCGCGGCCCAGGGGATCCGCTGCGGCCTGCTCCCGGGTTTCGATCAGCGCGGGCAGCATCAGGACCTCCCAGCCCTCCTGCCACGCCTGCAGCAGATAACCGGCGGGATCATCCTCCGCCCAGCGGGTGTGCATCACAATCACCGCCGTATCCTTGTGCATTCGGGTGCGGACGGCACCACTCAGATTGTCCCGGATGCTGGACATGATCGCCTTGGACTCCACCTCCTGGCGATTGCGGATAGGGTCATCCAGGATGATCAGGTCCGCCGGGTTGCCGGTGACACCGCCGGCCAGACCCTGGGCCAGATAGCCGCCCCCCGCGGTGGTGGCATAGCGGGTCAT
>NZ_JBFRBC010000033.1:0-17561 GCF_040932045.1 Microbulbifer sp. TYP-18 | reverse complement strand
ATTCCAGGTGAAAAAACAAACAATCTCAGGGTTGTTTTGGTCAAATTCAGGCCCGCACCAGAAAATACTGATACTGCCGTAGCGATTGTTGAGTTATTCAGACGTTCCTTAACCCTTGGGAGAATTTCAAAAAAAGATTTAGGGTATTTCACCTGAATAATCATCGAATTCTTTGGTGGATTAGCCACATAAACGTGATTTTCCGCAAAAACGGAAATAGGAAAAATGATAAAGAAAAAAAGCATATATCGCATATAACATCCCCTTGCAACCTACTTAATATTTCCCACAAAATTAAAACACTTACTAATTAGAAGTGGATCAATGGAAAATACTATTTAGACTTAATTGTCCAAATGACAGAGAGTAAACTCTACCTTACTGAATATCATAATTTTAACGTCACATCCGGATCAGGCATTCAATATAGGGATATTAATCTAGCTTCGCAATAACTTCATATTCGACGAAGTATATAGACCCTCACACTACCAGAAAATAAAGCCCGCATTATATAGGAAATCCTTATGGCAACTGTTTTAAGACCCTATGGCTCTACAATCCAATTTCTACTTAACTCTTCTCGAGTCCAATATTTTACACCAACTTTATATTGCCGATTACTAAATCAGTCAATCTAGCATACAACAGAATAGAGAATAGATCGGGAATCAAACCGACTATCACACTGTTTGATTCCCGAATACAACTATGGGATTTGTGCTATTTGCTTATGCCACCACAGCCCAATCCTGTGTTTGCAACCACCAGATTATAGTCGTCTATATCCACCACCAAATCTCCATTCACATCCAATGACGCCGGGGCAGGCGGTACAGTGCTGTCCAGGTAGGGCAACATTTTTATCAGGTCATTTTGGTCGACACAACCGGTACCATCCACATCAAAGCGGGAAGAGGTAGGGAGACTGGATTGGTCGTCGATCTCCGTCACATAGCCACCTGAGGTGGCTGCCACCATGTCGAAAAAGCCGGAGCCGCTACTGGCCGCCACCAATTGAGTGTGGGAGGAGACAGCTGGCGCGTCGCCGGCCAGGTCCATAGAACGACTGGCCACACGACCACCGATGTAATCACCAAAAACACCGAAATAGATAGGCACTTCCGGTGCGCCTGCGCCAGCCGCCTGGTAGGGCGGTGTATCACTGGGGAATAATTGCTGCCAGATCTTCCCCTGCCAGCTGGTGGCGTCCCAGGGCTCTATACCGTCGGCGTCAGAGCCTCCCGAGCAGCTGCCGGAACTGGAGTTCTCCACGCCATCTGTCAGCACCCAAAGCGTCCGGTAGGTAGCTGGAGCTGCTAACTTCAATGTATCAATGGCATCGCAGACAGTGTCCGCCATCGGTGTGGTCCCGGTACAGCTTTGGCCACCCAAACTGTTTATGGCCGATAACGCCGCAGCTTTGGAAACAAAGCCGCCAGTCACATTACTGTAGGTACTGTTTTGGTAGGTCCAAACACTAACCTGGGTACCCGGCAGAAAAATATTTTGCACTTTTTGATCGGCTTCCAGCAGGGCGTCAGCACAGCGGCTACTCACCACACCGTTGCGCATGGTCTGCGCTGTCATGGAGCCGCTGCGATCAATCAAGACGGTGGCGTGAAAGGTTTGTGCCAGAGAAAAAGTACCGATGAAACTGAACAACAGTCCCACCGCGATTGTAGAAATGAATTTTAAGCGTTTCATTATTATCTCCTTATATTGTATTGAAAACCTATCGGGAAAATTTATATCGAATCGGTTTAAATTCCTGTTTTAAGTTGGATTAATTACTTCGTGAACCGCATTCCTTCTCGCTGACCTGACTATTGACATCCCAGACCGGAGCTTGCAATCACCAGATTGTAATCATCGATATCCACCATGGAATCGTAATTGACATCCATTGACACTGGTGCAGGTGGCACTGGAGTATCCAAATACGGCAACATTTCAATCAGGTCACCTTGATCGATGCAACCATCTCCATTTATATCAAAACGATCCGTTGAACTTCTGAAATTAGCCACTTCATCCGCACGTACATTCATCACCATGGCATTAAATTCAAGATCAATAGTCCCCGTAGGCTCATTGTTAATAAATACATTGGGATTAGACCACTGCTGTATACGCGGCCCCCCAGTACCGGATGGGCAACCATACGCCATCACAGTACGCCAAGTATTTGGCGTAACGTTGCAATACCCGTGGCCATAGGGAAAAGGCGTTGTACTGGAATCATTAGCGATAATATGCCTGGCACCAAACAAGTGTCCAATTTCATGACCAAAAGTGTAATATCCAGTTGAGCAAGTTTCACTACCCAAAGCCAATGCTTCCGATTCGGTAGCACCTATGGTCCGCGCGATACCACAGAAACTGTAGCCATTACCAGTGAGCACCATCATTATATCGGCCTGGTATAGATCCCTTAAATCATACAATTCCTGTGTTTCCGGATTACCGGCATTTGAAAAATAGCTTCTATCCGTATAAAAACTACCCGAGTCACTATAGCTAGTTTGATAGGCATGAATGATGTTGACACTGGTTTGGACCTCGCTATTGGTATAGGTGGTATTTGTTTCCAGTTCAAGCAAATCCATATAGGCATCAACATCCCCCGCAGCCGTCGCAAACTGTGCCGTATAGGCCACAATAACGGTAAATTCCGCGCCTGAATCAGCAAACGCGGATCCGGCGGAAAATACACTGACAGGACTAGGTTGCTTTAAAAGAGTATTGCTGGAATCTTCATAATAGGATTCATCATGATCAATCAAGACTTCTTTTGGAACTTCTATCAATAAAGTCTCGCCTTTTCCATTTGGCCGCAACTTAAACAACTTTCCCGAATGGTGGAGCGAGCCTACTACTCGACCGTCATTCTCCGCAATATAAAGGGTATCATTATTGTCACTGGATGCAGAGAATGAAAATCTTGTTTCATTTTTCCTTCTGGTATTGTCTACCCGGAAAATAATTTCCTTATTTTTTATTTTAAAAAAAAGCCTGGATCCTCTGGACACCGCCCTTAGATCCTTGTTGTATCTTCCTAAATTAATAACTTCCTTATCCTTTCCTTCAGACGCCTGCCTCTTGGTTTCGGTCTCTTCCAGCTGCTTAGCATCCTGCTGAACAAACAGATCATACTCCTCTTCGGCATAAGAATTGCTCACCATTGTAAATGCCAATAGCAAGGTTTTTATAAATATTATAGTCTTCATATGGCTCCTCCATTATAATTTAACTGACACAATGTCAACTGCAGCGGCTCGGGCAAACAAACCGGCACCTGCTAGACTTGTTTTGATAGTGATAACTGCCAGCAATTAATACCAGTACAATTAATTATTGGATACCACAGGATGCCTCAAGCATATATGCTATCGAAAGAGCAATATTACTTGATACTGACACCATATTAGCCAGCCACATCTATTTGCTTTTTCTTAAACCAGAAAATAGCGAGCTTATCGTTCCTAATCGAAGCTAAGACAGTCCTACCCATTAAAAATGGCTAAAAAAGCAGCCAGCTTGACCTGATACTATTATGCGCCATAGATTTTCATCTAGAGCTGGTGATTCAGCTTCTCCCTAGCCGAATGATGAAGTTATTGGGGTGGTTATAAATGCAAAAATTTGGATCACTGACTTTCTCCTTATGATGGTAAATCCCTATTAGATGATGTTGCCACATCTGTGCCCCATCCGGCCTCTATATTGTACCCACGGTTTATGGCGGTGCAACCATTGCCTCAGTCACAATTTATTAAACAATTCCACGCCATTCCAGCGAAAAAACTTTGCCCAATAATTTAATTATCTCTCTTCAGGTTTAAGGAACCTGTGAAAAATGCTCATTTTGACTACTATGGCATAATTGGAATTTTCTACATAACCGTAGCGGTCAAAACTGATTCTCTCATTTATTTTCATCTTAAGGGGGGTTATTGATACCCACCCCTATGGAAAAGAGGAGTATAGGCAGGTGTTTTACGGGAATTAAAACTTTTAGCTCCAAAGGAGTTCAGACCGACATCAATGCCCATATTGAGAGCTATAACAGCAAGTCCAGACTCGAGATAAATGTCTCATTGAGGGTCGTCTCTCCCACCTGAATCATTTCGGGACACTGATCGGTATCTGGTGGCGGGATTAACGTGGTGAAGGAATGGAAATACGGGGAATAGGCACAAGGGCGGCAATGCAATCAATGAGGGGCCATCTGTTAGATTGCCAGGTTAATTATAGTGACGATCGCCAGGGTGCCGCCGGGTCCCTGGCCTGTCAATTTTCACCCCAGAACCTTTTAGGCAATCCGTCGATATGAATGACTCACCTATGGTTGCAAAATATTTATTTGGAGCTGTAATTCACAATTTTTTCGCCTTGGGCCTGCTTATCGGCGTGGTAGGAAGAGCGCACCAACGGCCCACAGGCGGCGTGTTTAAAACCGATTTGCTCAGCATAACGACGATACTCTTCAAATTCGTCCGGATGCACATAGCGCTGTACCGGCAGGTGCTCTTTGCTCGGTTGCAGATATTGGCCAATGGTAAGCATATCGATATTGTGTGCGCGCATGTCTTCCAGCACCTGGAAAATTTCTTCTTTTTCCTCGCCCAACCCCACCATCAGACCGGACTTGGTAAGCACATCCGGGCGACGCTTTTTATATTCCTGCAACAGTTTCAGTGACCATTTGTAATTGGCACCGGGCCGGGACTCCCGGTAGAGACGCGGTACCGTTTCCAGGTTGTGGTTGAACACATCCGGTGCTTCCTTTTCAAGAATCTCCAGCGCAACTTCCATACGCCCGCGAAAATCCGGAGTGAGAATCTCCACCTGCAGGTTCGGTGACAGTTGGCGGGAGCGTTCAATGCAGTCCGCGAAGTGTCGGGCGCCACCGTCGCGCAGGTCATCACGATCCACGGAGGTGATCACCACATAACGCAGGCCCATGGCGGCGATTGCCTGGGCCAGGTTTTCCGGCTCCTCGGGATCCAGGGGGTTTGGCTTGCCATGTCCCACATCACAAAAAGGGCAACGGCGGGTGCAGATTTCCCCCATGATCATAAAGGTGGCGGTACCGCCACTAAAGCACTCCCCGAGGTTGGGGCAGCTGGCCTCTTCGCAGACAGTGGCAAGCTTTTGCGAACGCAGAATACTCTTGATGCGGTCCACTTCTTTGGACACCGGCATCTTTACCCGAATCCAGTCCGGCTTGCGCAGTAACTGGTCACTGGCGATCACCTTGACCGGAATACGTTCAACCTTGTCAGCATCGCGCAGCTTTTCCCCCTGCTGCAAACGGCGGGTGCGCTTCACCGGCACAAGATCGGGTTTATCTGCCATAGCCTAATTCCTGCTGTCGGCGCTCAGTTGCGCCAATACATGATCTTCCAGCGGCTGCCAGCCGGCGGCGGGCAGCTTGATGGTGCGCAGCAATTCGCACACGAAACTTTGTGCCACCTGCTCCCAGGTGGGGGGAGGCTGTATCAGTTCAGCCATCTGCACCATCTGCAAACCCGCGTAACCGCAGGGATTGATACGCAGGAATGGGGTCAGATCCATATCGATATTGATAGCGATGCCGTGAAAGCTGCAGCCGCGGCGCACCCGCAGGCCAATGGAGGCGATTTTGTTGCCGCTGCGGGGCCCTTCGCTCAGATAGACGCCCGGCGCATCGGTACGGGGTGCTGCGACAATGCCGAATGCTCCCAGCATGGCTACGGTGGCGCCTTCCAGCGCCGTCACCAAATCCCGCACGCCGATATTCGCCCGGCGCAGATCCAACAGTGGATATACCACCAGCTGGCCTGGGCCGTGATAGGTCACCTGGCCGCCCCGGTCCACCTGAACCACCGGAATGTCACCGGTATTCAAAAGGTGCTCCGCCCTGCCCGCCTGCCCCTGAGTGAACACCGGCTGGTGCTCTACGCACCAGATTTGATCGGCACTATCCTGGGTGCGGGTATCGGTGTAGTGGGCCATGGCCCGCCACACGGATTCGTAGTCGCGACGGCCGAGGTTGTACACCGGTGTTTCTGCAACCGCCATCAAAGCACCATATGCACAGATGGATGCGCTTTGAGTTCGTCAAACAACGCCTGCAACTGCGGCTCTCCGGTAGCCAGGATACGGAATGTCATAGAGGTGAAGCGGCCGTTGCGGCTGTCCCGCAGCACCATGCGTTCCTCGTCGAAGCCCGGGGCGTGGCGTCGCATGACTTCCAGCACAAATTGATGTGCCTGATCGTCGGCATCGCGCACAACCTTGACCATATAGTCTTCGCAGGGGAATTCGATCTTTGGTAACTGCTGTTCCGGGTCTTGGCTCATAAGTCTCTCTCGCGGTACCGCTCAATCCGCTCAAATCATAACCATCAGGGCAGTTGGGCGGCGATTATACCGCCGGGGTAGTGGCAAATGTAAGGGTGTCGGCTGCCGCCCGGTGGAACACCCTCAGGCCGCCAGCCGGTAGATATCCGTGACGGCCCCAGACGTCACTTGTGTGACTGAGGGTTGGATGACAATCCACCGGTGGGTCTTGCCCGGAGGTGGCTGAGGAAGCAACGACCGCTGGTCAATCAAGCCTTCCTCCACGGCCTGCTGGCGGCATTCCCAACGCCATACTGTCGCGGGGTCAGCCCGGCCTCCGGGGCCGAATCAATTCCAGACTGACAGGTGGCTGGGGCCTACTAGCAGGTTGTTGAAAAAGGCATCCTGCCTGTCCCAACACACGAAAAGTGAAAAATGTGATTTTCACTTTTCTTCCAAAATCAACGAGTTAGGCGTCGCCGATTTTGCCGGAACATCCATATTCCGGTACCAGGCGTCGAAATTCTTCGAATTTCAACAGCCTGCCAGGGCCTGTTGACACTAGCTGAACAGGCCGATAAAGAAGCGTTTGAAAGCATCCCAGATTCGCTTGAAGAAGCCGGCTCTCTCCACGTCCTCGGCAACCACCGCCTGGACATCGGCCACTTTCTTGCCATCCAGGGTCACTACCACTTTCCCAACCGGGTCGCCACGCTTCAGGGGAGCTTCCAGTTCTCCGTCGATAATCAGGTCGGCTTTAATGGTGTCCTCTCCGCCACGGGGAATGGTGACGTATACGTCCTCACTGGGCACTATGCCTACCTGCGGCACTTTACCGCCCCAAACGCGTTCGTTTTGCAGCACATCGTCGCGGCCGTAGACTTTGTGTGTCTGGTAGTAACGGAAGCCGTAGGACAGCAGCGCCTGGGTTTCAGAAACGCGCTTTTCGTCGCTGGTAGCACCGACCAGCACGGAGACCAGGCGCATTCCCCGTTTCTGGGCCGACGCGACCAGGCAGTAGCCGGCCTCTTCGGTGTGTCCGGTTTTAATGCCGTCAACCGAGGAATCCCGCCACAGCAGGCGGTTGCGATTGGGCTGATTGATGCCCGCCCAGCTAAAATATTTTTCGGAGTAAAGTTTGTAGTGATCGGGATGGTCGTTGATCAGCGCCCTGGCCAAAGTGCCCAAATCGCGCACTGTGGTCAAATGACCCTCCGCCGGCCAGCCGGTGGCGTTGACGAAATGAGTGTCATGCATACCCAATCGTTCGGCCTGCTGATTCATCACCTGGGCAAATACTTCCTCGTTTCCGGATACAAACTCGGCCAGGGCGATGCTGGCATCGTTGCCGGATTGGATAATAACCCCGCGCAGCAGATCGATAACCGGCACCTTGTCGCCCACTTTGACGAACATTTTTGAGCCGCCCTTGCGCCAGGCCTTTTCCGAAATAGGCACCAGGTCATCTTCCTTTATGCTGCCGTTTTCTATTTCGTCCGAGACAATGTAGGAGGTCATCATCTTGGTGAGACTGGCGGGTGGAATCGGTTTGTCAGCATCGTGTTCCACCAGCACCTGCCCGGTGTGGGCGTCGATCAGCAGGTAGGCGGTTGCAGCGAGTTCTGGCGGCGCAGGGATCAGTGGTTTTTCAGCCTGGGCGATACCGCTCACACTGAACAACAAAAAGAAAAATGCGCTTAAGCGTTTGATCATTGGAAAGTGCCTCTATATTCCTCGCTGGTTAGATTTCCCCAGAGCAGCGCCCGGGATGTCGCTCATTGTGGTCTGGGGTCCGCACCCAAATTTGTCAGTCGTAGACTACCTGGGGCAGACCGAGACTGTGCTGTCGTACCGACTCCCGCACCGCAGCCAATACCTGTTGCTGGGCGATAGGTCCGATGCGAACGCGAAAAAGCGTTTTCCCGCCAACAATAACCCGACTGATGGATACAGGATAGTCAACCACTGCTGACACCTGGCTGCGCACTTTGTCCGCCTTGTCCGGGCTGCCGTATGCACCCACCTGCAGAAAGGTGTTGGCGGGCAGCTTGAAACTGGCGTCTTCAGCCAATTTGTCACCTGCAGCGACGTTATTTTCCACGATCGGGGCCCCAGCTGCCACCGGTAGAGTTTCGGGGTCCAGCGCTACCACCTCTACCCGGGCGACACCCTTGTCTATATACCCCAGCTTCTGTGCGGCGGTGTAACTCAAATCAATAATGCGCCCGGGCACGAATGGGCCCCGGTCGTTGACTCTGACGACCACACTGCGCCCATTGTCCAGGTTGGTCACCCTGGCGTAGCTGGGCAGAGGTAAAGTCTTGTGGGCAGCGGACATGGCGTACATATTGTAGACCTCGCCGTTGGCGGTGCGCCGGCCGTGAAACTTAGTGCCATACCAGGATGCCTGCCCCTTCTCACTGTAGCCTTTGACGTCACCTCGCACCCTGTAGCGCACGCCGTTGACGACATAGGGAGACTTGTTGCCGGCCTTGCCGATGGGCTCCCGAACCGGTACCGGGTCCGATACGGATCGCATATCCACGGGCGTCGGGGGACCGCTGTCCTTGACCCCGTCAGCAGGTGTCGCTGGCTTGCGGGGTTGTCCGCCACAGGCGGTCAATATCATGCCGGCCAGAATCGGCAACAGCCACTTTTTGCTTTGAAACATGAATTCCCCCGATCGCGCCGCAACGCTGTGTGTTGCGGTTTTCGTTGTTGTCGGTTGACGTTGTTAGTGGTTGAAGTGAGGCCGGGGATTGCTCCTGACCCTAAATTCCATTGACCCTGTGCCGTTGCTAGGAGCGGCCACCGCGGGCCTTGACAATCTCCTGGGCCAGGTCGTAAACAGCCATGGCATAGAGCCGGCTGCGGTTGTAGCGTGTGATCACATAGAGGTTTTGCAACCCTATCCAGTACTGTTTGCCCCTTTCGGTTTGCAGGGAGAAAACGTTCGCGGGCTGTTCAGGGTCCACCGTCGCTGTGGTGGGAAAACCCTTCTCCGCCAGTTGGGCCACAGTCCATTTGGGTTCCAGCGACTCATTGACGATAGTCATATCGGCATTGGGGCGCGGACTCGCCATAACAGTGACCGGCTCTGAGGGCTTCCAGCCGTTCTCGGCCAGGTAATTGGCCACGCTGCCAATGGCGTCAGTGGTATCATTCCAGATATCCACTTTGCCGTCGTTGCTAAAATCCACCGCGTAGGTGCGGTAGCTGGAGGGTATAAACTGCCCAAAGCCCATGGCGCCGGCATAGGAGCCTTTCAGCTCCAGGGGGTCTATACCCTGGTCGCGGGTGAGTAGCAGATAGTTTTCCAGCTCCTTGGTAAAGAAAGCGGAGCGACGCGGATAGTTGAAAGCCAGTGTAGCCAGGGCGTCCAATACCCGGTACCTGCCCATATTGCCGCCATAGCGGGTCTCGATACCGATGATGGCGACGATTATCTCTGCCGGTACACCATACTCTTCCTCTGCTCTGGCAAGGGCCCCGGCATTTTTGTCCCAAAATTCCACACCGCCGTTGACACTTCGCGGTGTCAGGAAAAGCTTGCGATACTCGTACCAGGGTTTGGCCTTCTCCGCCGGACGCTGGATGGCCTTGAGTATCGAGTCTTTGCGCTTGGCCGCACCCATCAGCATTATGAGCTGATCGCGGTCGAAGTCGTGGGTGGCGACCATATAATCCACAAACGCAAGCGCATCCGGGTTTTCGGCGTGATCGGATTCCCTAGCCCAGGCGGAGAGAACCAGCCCCAGTCCCACCAATAGTCCTGTGGTCCACCTCAAAACAGTCGCTCCAGTTCCCATCTTGCTTCCCTAGACCTTTGTTTTACCTGCCGGGTACTGCGTCAGGGCGTCACCCGGCGCCGCTCCGTACCTATCGCCATCAAAATGCCAAAACCCGCCATCAGGGTGATCAGGGCGGTGCCGCCGTAGCTCACCAGGGGCAGGGGCACCCCCACCACCGGCAGCAGACCGCTGACCATGCCAATATTGACAAATACATAGACAAAGAAAGTGAGGGTAATACTCCCCGCCAAAAGCCGTCCGAACATGTGCTGAGCCATAAAACTAATATAGATGCCCCGTGCGATTATCAATACGTACAGCAGCAATAGCAGCGAAACACCGCGCAAACCCCATTCCTCGGACAAAACCGCAATTATGAAATCCGTATGGCTCTCGGGTAAAAAGTCCAGTTGCGACTGGGTTCCCTGCATATATCCCTTGCCCACCAGCCCCCCGGAGCCGATCGCCGCCTTGGACTGAAATATGTTCCATCCGGCACCAAGCCGGTCCGCATCAGGGTTGAACAGCGTCAGAATCCTCTGGCGCTGGTAGTCGTGCAGCCCCCAGTGCCAGATGGGCCAGGCGGCCAGCGACACAGCCATTAGCGCGCCGCCGATCAGCTTCCAGCTGAGCCCCGAGAGGTAGAGCGCGAACAACCCGGAAACGGCAATCAGGATGGCGGTTCCCAGGTCCGGCTGCCGCACTATCAGTGCGGCGGGAACCAGGGCTATGGCCAGCGCCCCGGCAACCGTAGTCAGCGAGGGCGGTAAATGGCGCCCATGCAGCAGAGCTGCGACGCACATGGGCACCGCCAGCTTCATCACTTCGGCGGGCTGAAAGCGAAAGCCGCCCAGCTCCAGCCAGCGCTGGGCCCCTTTGGCGCCGACGCCAAAATACAGCACCGCCACCAGCAGGGCGCAGCCCAGCAGGTACAGCCAGGGAGACCAGCGGCGGTACATGTCCAAAGGTACCTGGGCGGCAACGAGCATGGCGACAAACGCCAACCCCATAAAAATCGACTGGCGGCGCACGTAATACCACTCGCCACCTGCCGCGCTGTACAACACCGTCAGACCGACACCGCACAAGGTAAGCAGCAGCACCAATAGCGGCACATCGATATGCCAGCGGCGGGAAACACTGACCGGAGATCGCAGGCTGATGGGGGAATCCGGCAGTCGGTGCAGATAGTCGCGACTAGCCATGAGTGGGCTCCTCCGCGGCAGTCACTCCCGGGGCGGCGCGCTTCACCACCTGCTCCAACGGGCGGGACAGCCATTCAAAAAACAGCTGCCGGGCTACCGGTGCCGCGACCGCACCGCCGCCTTCGCCATTTTCCACCAATACAGACACCGCTATTTGCGGGTCGTCCACGGGGGCAAAGGCGACGAACAGGGCGTGATCCCGGTGTCGCTCCTGCAGACTCTCGGAATCGTAGCGCTCACCCTGGGCGATACCCACTATCTGCGCGGTGCCGGACTTGCCGGCGACGCGAAAATCCAAGCCAGCGCCAGCCTTTTTGCCAGTGCCCTTGCTCACCACAGCTTCCATGCCCGCGAAAATCAGGTCCCAGTATTCCTCCTTGGCCTCCACGTTATCCAGTACCTCTGAGGGCTGCTCGACGCCGTCGATCGCCATCACCACCTGGGGCTTGAAGTGGGTGCCGCGGTTGGCAATGGTCGCGGTCATCACCGCCAGCTGCAGCGGTGTCGCCAGCACGAAACCCTGTCCCAGCACCGCATTGAGGGCATCGCCGGGAAACCAGGGCATACCCCGGGCGCCGCGTTTCCACGCCCGCGAGGGAAAGAGCCCGGGGCGCTCAACCGGCAGGTCGATACCGGTCTTGGCGCCCAGGCCAAAACTGGTGGCGATCCTGTGCATATCATCGATATCCCAGCGGTGCGCCATATCCCAAAAGTAGACATCGCAACTCTGTTCCAGCGCCTGGATCAGGTCCACCTCGTGGCCGTGGCCCCAACGCTTCCAGTCCCGGTAGAGCCGCGTGTCATTGGGCAGTTTGTAGTAGCCGGGGTCGTCGATCTTGGTGTTCCCGTCAATCACCCCGGCGGCCAGCCCACCCAGACCCATCAGCGGTTTGATAGTGGAACCCGGCGGGTACTGTCCCTGCAGGGCGCGGTTGAACAGAGGGACATCCAGAGAATCGCTGAGCGCCCGGTAATCTTTGAAACTGATACCGGTCACAAACAGGTTCGGGTCGTAAGACGGCTTGCTGACAAAGGCCAGCACGCCCCCGGTCTTGACGTCGATCGCCACTACGGCGCCGCGATTGTCCCCGAGGGCATCGGAGGCCACCTGCTGCAATCGCTCATCCAGGTAGAGGGTCAACTCGGAACCCGGCCTGGGGTCCCTTCGCTCCAGCACCCTCAGCACCCGGCCACGGGCATTGGTTTCGACATTTTCATAGCCCACCTGGCCCAACAGGAGCTTTTCATAGGAGCGCTCCAGCCCCACCTTGCCGATACTTCGCACACCGCGGTAACGGCGCACGTCGTCCTGGGTGAAACCCGCCAGTTCGCGCTCGCTGATACGGCCCACATAGCCGACGCTGTGGGCGAACAGATCCGCATCGGGGTAGTAGCGCACCAGCTCAGCCTCCACCGATACACCCGGCAGGCGGAATTCATTGACCGCCACCCGCGCTATTTCCTCTTCACTAAGGCGAAAGCGCAGTGGCACCGGCTCAAAGGGGCGCCGGCGTTGCATACGCTTGCGGAACTTGGCCACATCGACGTCATCCAGACGGATGAGTTGCCCCAACAGCTCCAGCGTGGCGTCCAGGTCCCGCACCCGTTCACGCACTATAGAGAGGTTGTAACTGGGGCGGTTGTCCGCCAGCAAAGCACCGTTGCGATCGTAGATGAGCCCGCGGGTGGGCGCTACCGGCCGTACCTGAATGCGGTTGTCATCGGACTGGGTGCGATAGTCGTCGTAGTGGGTGACCTGCAGGTTGTAAAAGCGGACCACCAGCACCCCGAGCAATACCATCGCCCCGGCGAGCGCCGCCAGCATGCGATTGCGAAACAGCCGCTGCTCGTTGAGATGGTCTTTGAGGTGCAGTTTCTGGTGCATTGACTTGGGTGGTGTACTCTTGGCGCAAAAAACGGTTACAAAGTGTACACAAATTTGCCTCTTGGCGCGGCAAAACTCTCACAACTTCAGTCGACTTCTCTGCCATGCGGGTAGGACCCACTAGCGCGGATTAAGTTGCACCCGGCGGACCCCGCTCATGCCACAGCCCTATATGGCCCGGTCACTTGTGATAGGGGTGGCCGGCCAGCAGAGTCCAGGCCCGGTACAGCTGTTCCGCCAGCAGCACCCGCACCAGCGGGTGGGGCAGTGTCAAGGGCGACAGGGACCAGCTCTGCTGCGCCCGTGCCACACAGTCCGGCGCCAACCCGTCGGGGCCCCCAACCAGCAGACTGACATTCTCCCCTAGCATCTGCCAATCGCGCAGCTGTTGCGCCAGCTGCTCGGTGCTCCAGGGTTTACCGCGTACTTCCAGGGCCACTACATGTTCCCGCGCAGACAGGGCCGCCAGCATGGACCTGCCCTCTTTCTGGCGCGCCTTGTCTATCTGTGCGGGGGAGTTTTTCTGACCGCGCTGCCCGAGCGGAATATCCACCAGTTCCGGTGTCATCTCCCGCGGCAGGCGCTTGACGTAGTCGCCGTAGCCCTCCTGGACCCATTGAGGCATTTTGCCGCCCGCGGCCAGAATACGAATCTTCACTCTGCCCTAGGGCCTGTTGACACTATGACTCGTGGCGGGTCGCCGGCGTCATGGACCACAACTTCTCCAGGTCGTAGAAGCTGCGCACATCCGCCAACATGACGTGAACGATCAGGTCACCATAGTCAACCAGCACCCAATCCCCGTGTTCCATACCCTCTATGCCCATAGGGCGAACGCCGGCCTTCTTGCCCTCGTCCACCACATTGTTGGCAAGGGACTTCACCTGGCGGTTTGAAGTGCCGGTGCAGATCACCAGGGTATCCATCACATCACTCAATTCCGATACGTCGAGAGTCACTATCTCCTTGCCCTTGAGGTCCTTCAGCGCCTCAACGGCGATCTCTGTGATATTCGTCATAACACCTTTTACATTAGCTGCCGCCACTGGCGGTTATTCCATAGAGTTGATTGTCTTCAATGTATTGCAGCACCGCCGCCGGCAGCAGGAAGCGCGGGGACTGGCGCTGCGCCAGCAGCCGGCGGATTTGGCTGGCGGAAATAGGCAGCGGTGTCTGCTCGCACACCAGCAGTCGACCCTGGGCCTCCTCGCGGATCTGCGCACGGGTACCCGCGTGTTCCCGCAGCAACCGGGCCACCTCACCATCTTCAGGCAACCGCCACCCCGGCCGGGCCACCACCACCAGGTGGGCCACCTGCAGCAGCCGCTCCCGGCGGTGCCAGGAGGGCAGCGTCAGCAGGGAATCCAGCCCCATGCAGAAACTGATCGAAACCTCTGTGCCCAGCTCGGCGCGCAGGTCCTCCAGTGTATCCACCGTGAAAGTGGGTCCGGCACGGTGTAACTCGCGCTCGTCCAGTTGCAATTCACCACCCTTCTCAAGCGCCAGCGTCAGCATGTCCCGCCGCTGCTGTACAGATGCCCGCGGGCTCTGGCGGTGGTGGGGCTGCCGGCAGGGCAGCAGGCGCATTTGGTCAAATCCCAGGGCCTGGCGCAATTCCAGCGCCATTCGCAGATGACCGAAATGCACCGGGTCGAAGGTACCGCCGAACAGCGCGATACTGCGACGGCGGTTACTGGCGGATGTGTCCATCGCCCAGCACTATCCACTTCTGCGACGTCAGCCCCTCCAGACCCACCGGACCCCTGGCGTGAATTTTATCGGTACTAATACCGATTTCCGCCCCCAGGCCATACTCAAAGCCGTCCGCGAAACGCGTGGAGGCGTTTACCAGCACCGAGCTGGAGTCCACCTCGGCCAGGAAGCGGCGCGCGCGGCTGTAATCCTCACTCACTATCGCCTCGGTGTGGCCAGAACCGTAGCGGGCGATATGCTCCATCGCTGCATCCAAATCCGCCACCACCCGGATCGCCAGAATGGGAGCCAGGTATTCCTCCCGCCAGTCCGACTCCGCCGCCGGCAAACAGGCCGGGAGAATTCGCCGGGTTGCCGTGCAGCCGCGCAACTCCACACCACTGTCGCCATAGGCCGCAGCCAGTCGTGGCAATATCTCTTCCGCAAGCCCCTCCGCCACCAGCAATGTCTCCATGGCATTGCACACGCCGTACCTGTGCGTTTTGGCGTTCAGGGCGATATTGAACGCCTTGTCCGGATCCGCCTTGTCGTCCAGGTAAACGTGGCAAACCCCGTGCAGATGTTTGATTACCGGCACCCGGGCATCGCGGCTGACCCGCTCGATCAGGCCGGTACCACCCCGCGGCACCACCACATCCACACACTCCGGCATGCTGATCAAGGCACCCACCGCCTCGCGGTCGGTGGTATCCACCACCTGCACCGCCGTCTCTGGCAGCCCCGCCTGTTGCAGGCCTGCAGCGATGCAGGCGGCGATGGCGCCGTTGGAATGCAGGGCCTCGCTGCCGCCACGCAAAATGGCCGCATTGCCGGATTTCAGGCACAGACTGGCGGCGTCGACAGTCACATTGGGTCGCGACTCGTAAATAATGCCCACCACCCCCAGGGGTACACGCATTCTACCCACCTGGATACCGCTGGGGCGGTAAATGAGATCGCTGATCTCGCCCACCGGATCCGTCAATTCGGCCACCTGGTGCAGGCCGTCGATCATCGCATCGATACGCGCGTCATTCAGTTCCAGCCGGTCCAGCAGTGCCGCATCCAGGCCCTGCTCACGACCGGCTTCCATATCCCGCCGGTTGGCCGCCATCACCTCGGCCCGCTGCCGGTCCAATTGCGTAGCAATGGCGCGCAGGGCGCGGTTTTTCGCCGCAGTGTCCGCGCGCGCCATGGAGCGCGCTGCCTTCCGCGCGGCCTGGCCCATGGACTGAATCCGGGTCCGGGTGGCACTCTCCTGTGGGGTAACGCCCATGATGTTCACTTTAGTCCTCGGTGCCGGATGATCGGCCGCGCAGTATACCCCAGCGCCACTGAGTTTTGCGGACAGCTTAGGGCCTGTTCACACTAGCAGGCTGTTGAAAAAGTGTTTTTCAGCAGCCTGCTGTCCCGAACAGGGATGTTCGGGCCGCAAATCAAGCATGTAACTGCTTGATTTGTCGTGGAGGGTTTGCGGACATGCGCCGCAAACCCGGGTTGAGGAAAGCCAGGGAGGGCTTTTTCAACAACCTGCTAGAGCCCTGAATGGACTGACATCGGGAATGTCACTGGCTGGCCCAGCGATCCAGGTTATCGGCGATATGGGCCAGTCTTACCAGTGGGTCCTGCGTCGCCAACAGCTCCACCCGCACAGCGTC
Organism: Microbulbifer sp. TYP-18; assembly: GCF_040932045.1. Classification (NCBI taxonomy): domain Bacteria; kingdom Pseudomonadati; phylum Pseudomonadota; class Gammaproteobacteria; order Cellvibrionales; family Microbulbiferaceae; genus Microbulbifer; species Microbulbifer sp. TYP-18. The sequence goes on along the minus strand of NZ_JBFRBC010000033.1, from coordinate 1,004 downwards.
GTCCAGTGGCAGCAGCTGCGCCAACTGCCAGGAGAGCGCATCAGCGCTATCCACCGGGGCAAAATGCAGCGACATCATGGAAGCGTGGGATTTGAGTTCCTTCAATACCGCCAGCAGCCCATCGCACTCTGCCGGCACCGGCTTGACCCCCGTATCCGGCAGCCACTCCACCTCCGCCATCAGCAGGTCGTCATCGGCAAGTGTGGTGGAAACGATACGAAAGCGACGCCCACCGGCCACATCCACATGCAGCAATCCCTCCGCCCCCTGGCTCCAGTCGACGATATGAACCTGGAGCCCCACCGGCCACACAGAGGCGCGCCCCACTTCACTGCCGTCGCGAATAAGCACTACGCCAAAACCCTCCTCACTGCGCAGCGACTCACTCACCAGGCGCAGGTAGCGCTGCTCGAAGATACGCAGCGGCAAGGTTACGCCGGGGAAAAGCGCCACTCGGAGTGGAAACAGGGGAATCTGGCGCAAAGCGGTCTCTCCTTCTTTGTGCAACTACAAAGATAACACCTGTACCGTCGACACCCAGCGAAAGAGAGAGTTTTGCGCCACTATACAGACACGCCAAATCTGCGACGTCCCAGTCTTCCTACCCTACCGGCGCCTTTAACCCAGTCGCTACGAGCCCCGCACAAACTGGATACATCAGCCCATCCAATTTTCGCAGTGGTAGAGATACAGCTGGCGGGGGCCCTCGACGCAGATCCTGTTCCGGTATCGAAATGGACTATCAAAAAAACAAAAAAACCGCTGCCTCCGTAGATATAGCAATATCAATCTTGGATGGCCTGCCATCGCAATCGTCAGTGGAAAAGTAAGGCAACCAGCATTTTTGTGCGGCTGCGCCTTACTGTGAAACCCGACACAAAGCCTGAGGTTGTACTAAGGAACGTCTGAATAACTCAACAATCGCTACGGCAGTATCAGTATTTTCTGGTGCGGGCCTGAATTTGACCAAAACAACCCTGAGATTGTTTGTTTTTTCACCTGGA
>NZ_JBFRBC010000032.1:0-17838 GCF_040932045.1 Microbulbifer sp. TYP-18 | reverse complement strand
AGTGCGGCGTTATCCGGGCCCTCTCTGGGCAATCCGGAATTGCCCTGCCATCCCGGGCAGGCGGCCTATGTAATTTACACCTCCGGCAGTACCGGTCAGCCTAAGGGTGTGCAAATACTCCACCGAGGTGTCGTGTCCATGCTGTCCTGGGCGCAGACACAGATGCCCGCGGGAGATCGCATTAGTATTCTGGCGAGCACCTCGGTGTGTTTTGACCTCTCCGCCTACGAGCTGCTTTTGCCTCTGATCAACGGCGGTCAGTGCTGTGTGATCGACAATATTCTTTCCCTGGAAACCAGTCCCCTGCGCCACCGTGTGACGCTGCTCAATTCCGTGCCCTCGGCGGCCAAAGCCCTGCTGGATCGGGGCGCGTTGCCGGCGACGCTGCGGGCAATCAATCTGGCCGGCGAGCCCCTCAAGCGGGATCTTGTGGACCGGCTTTACGCCTCGACGCAGGTGCGCCAGATCAACGACCTATACGGACCTTCCGAGGACACAACCTATTCGACTCATGCTGTGCGGCATCCTTCAGGCCCAGAAACCATTGGACGTCCCCTGTCGAACACCCAGGCGTATATTCTCGACTCCCACTGCCAGCTGCTCCCTGTCGGCGCAGTTGGTGAGTTGTATCTGTCGGGCGATGGACTCTCTCGCGGCTACCAGGGCAAGGCGGCCATGACCGCCGAAAAATTCCTGCCAAACCCCTTTGATCGTCAGCCGGGTCAGAGAATGTACCGCACCGGCGACCTGGTGCGGTTTCTACCGGCTGAACCTCAATCGGCGCCCAATTTGCAGTATCTCGGGCGGATAGATCATCAGGTTAAGCTGCGTGGGTTTCGTATCGAACTGGGCGAGATTGAGGCTGCATTGCTTGAGCAACAGTCAGTGCGGGAAGCGGTGGTGATCATTGCGGGCGAGACAGATCAGCGCTTCCTCGCGGCCTATGGGGTGATGGATGAACAGGCTTCAGCCGGGGAGGTACTGGCCGCTTTGCGCAAGTGTCTGCCGGCATTTATGGTCCCCCAGGTGTTAATGATCCTTGATGCCCTGCCTTTGACCCCCAATGGCAAGCTGGATCGCAGTGGCTTGCCAAAGCCTGAGATCGATACCCGAAAGGGCCACTATGTTCCGCCCTTAACACCCTCTGAATCCCTGCTTGCTGCCATTTGGTGTGAGGTGCTCAAGCTTGAGCGCGTGGGCCGCGACGACAACTTTTTTGAACTCGGCGGCCACTCTCTGCTCGCCACCCAGGTGATGTCGCGAGTGCGTGAGGTATTCCAGTTTTCCATGGATATTCGCGCGCCATTTGACCACCAAAGCCTTAGTGCACTGGCGGCCCATATCGACAACGCGCGAGACGCCTCTGACAGCATCGACAAGCTCATCGTGGCGGAGAAAAATGGCGGCGTGGTGCCCTTGTCCTTTGCCCAGGAGCGACTGTGGTTCCTCGATCGCATGATGGGTAAAAATGCTGTCTACACCATGCCTTTGGCACTTAGGCTGGAGGGAGCTATCGATCGAGAGGCGCTGGTCGACAGTCTGCAATTGCTGGTGCAAAGACATACCGCTCTGCGTACCCGACTGCAGGTTGACGGCAAGAGTGCGCGACAAGTGGTGGACGAGGCGGTGCCCGCCCTGGCCTTTGAGCACCTCGACAATGTCGCACAGGCTGACTCTACCCGTCTCTGCGAGCGTCTCCACGCCTTCAATCTGGCGCAGGAGACTCTGTGCCGCATTCGCCTATTGGAATACCCCGGGGGCGAGTCTGGCACCAAAACGCAAATGTTACTGCTTGTGACCATGCATCACCTGATTGCCGATGGCTGGTCTTTGGGAATTCTACTGCGTGACTGGAGCGCCCTCTATCGCAGTCTCCGTGAGAAGCGGCCGGCGGCGCTGCCGGCACTGCCCGTGTCCTATGCGGATTACGCCCACTGGCAGCGAGGCAATGCTGGCGGTGAGCGCTGGGCGTCGCAGCTCGATTACTGGCGCAACCAACTGCACGGCCTACCACCGCTTTTAAATCTGCCGACGGACACGCCACGTCCGGCCGAGCAGGATTTTTGTGGAAAAATGCAGGCTTTCCATATTTCTGAGAAGTTGACGGCCGAACTCCGCCAACTGAGCCGTGCCCAGGGTGTCAGCCTATTTATGACGCTGCTGTCCGGTTTTTCCGTATTGCTCGGGCGTTACGCCGGGGAGACGGATATTGCCATTGGCACACCCATCGCCAATCGCACACACAAGGAGACCGAAAACCTCGTTGGCTGCTTCGTCAATACGCTCGTGATGCGCACTAGGCTTACAGACAACCCGAGCTTTGTCGATCTATTGGCCCAGGTACGCGATACTGCCCTTGACGCATACAGACATCAGGATATTCCCTTCGAGCATCTGGTGGAACACATCAACCCGGTTCGCAGTCTGGCCCATGCGCCCCTGTTCCAGGTGATGTTTGCCCTGCAGAACGCACCGCTGGACCCCTTTGACCTGCCTGGGATCGAGGTGGAGGTTCTGGCCCCCGACAACGACGCCGAGGGGGTTTCGCGTTTTGACCTCACGCTGACACTCGAAGAGATGGACGAGGGCTTGAGTGGAGGCATGGAATACCGCACGGATCTGTTTCGTTCAGAGACCATCGAACGCATGCTGGCGCAGTTTCAGGAGTTGCTTGGCAGTCTGGTGTCCGCGCCGCACCTGCCCATCGGGCGGCATCACTACCTGCCCGTCTCGCACCGGGATCGCGACTTGCCCACGGAGCGCAGCGCCTACCGGAAAGAGGGGCACTGGCTTCAAATGCTCGCGACGCGGGTCCTCCAAAGCCCAGAGCGAGTGGCTCTACAGTGCGGTGACCTAAGCCTCGATGAATCTGAATTGTGGCGCCGCAGCAGTACAGTGGCACAGGCGCTGCGACATCGCGGTATTGGCCCCGGTGCCCACTTGGGCATGATACTGGAACCTATGGATGCCGGCCCTGAGCGGCACAAGGCCCTCGCTATCGCCCTCGCTGTATTGCGGGTGGGGAGTTCCCTGGTCGTTTTGGATGCCCGTGCGCCACGACTGCACATGCAGTATTTTCTTGAGCGCTGTGCTCTGTCCCAGTTGTTGGCCGGCACGACTTTAGAGGCAGAAGGGACAGACTTTGGCTGTGGCGTCACCCTGCATACGTTTGCCGATCTTCTCAATGCTGGGGAGGGCACACCTGATAGCGACCAGCTTTGCCCGGTGTCGCTGTCGTCGCCCGCTTGGGGGCTGTGGCGCTTTGAGGAAGGCGCCAGCGGCGCAGGCTCTGCAGCCAGCGAAGATCTGCCCTTTAGAATACTGAGCCATCGCAATCTCAGCTGCCTATTGCAATCGTCCGCTTCGGCGTTCCCCGTCTTGCTCAAAGCTCTGGGAGGAACCTCAACACCGGCGAAAATCCTTCTTAGCGATCTCTATGCTCTGGTGAATGGCAGCGCCCCGGAAAAAATGCATGGAGATCCGCTGCCGCTAGCAGATGCCGGGTCGTCTCTTCCGCGATTGTTGTCGGTGGCGCCGTCCGGCGCCCGTATCACACTGCGCGATCGATGGCGCCAGCTGCCGGGAGAGAATATTACCTCAACCCTGTGTTTAGGTGGTGATCTGTACCCGGGTGGACCGGGTGAAAGTTGCTCCCCACAGCCACTGTTGTATACACAGATAAAGGGACGCTTTACCACTGAAAATGCGATCGAGGTGATGGCCGACGCCCAGGTGCCGGGGCCTTGTACTGAGGAGCAGGCGCCGGGGGCTCCGTCTCACACAACACTCGAGCACTTGCTGCGTGGTGTGCATGGTGTGAGCGAAGCTGTGGCTGTTAGTGCCCAGAGAATGGCCCCCGTATTGGGTTTTGTGGTTGCCGAGGCGATGCTCAAGGATGACGATCAAAAACGCCGTTTCAAAGAGGAGCTTAAGGCCACACTTTTGGAGCAGGCGCGAAAGGGCGGGGGCCCTTTGCCCCATAGGCTGTTGTTGGTCGAGCGTTTGCCGAGGACGGAAAAAGGGGTGGTCGACGAACAGGCGCTGTTGGCACTTGCTTCTGAATCAGAGCCTGTAAGGCGCGTCACGCCACCGCGGACTGAGACGGAAACTGTTTTGTTTGATCTCTGGCGCCGGCAGTTCGGTGCCAGGAAATTTGGCATTGATGACAATTATTTTAACTTGGGTGGCGACTCCATTCGTTCCATTGCACTGGTGGCTGAAGCCAAAGACAAGGGCTATGTGTTTGCGGTGAAAGATCTGTTCGCCCACCCGACCATCAGACAGCTGGCTGCGGCGATTAAGGGCCAAACCTTAAGGGTAGAGCAGCACAATCCGATTGCCCCTTTTGCACTGATCAGCGAAAAAGAGCGGAAGGATATCGAGCGACACTACCGCCAAGAACAGGTCGAGGATGCATTTCCGCTGTCATCCATGCAAGCGGGAATGGTGATGCTGAGTGTGAAGCATCGCGGTCTTCATCTTTATGAAAACATGCAGTATTACGAGTTTCGTCAACCCTGGCGTCAAGCTTGGCTGGAGAGCGTCCTTAATTACCTCGTGCAAAAGCACGCAATGCTAAGAAGTGTGATTTGCCTGTCTCTGGAGAGGCCCCTGCAAATTATTTTGCGTGGCTCTTCGCCACTTATTGATGTTGTTCACATGGAGAAGGGTGAGGCAACTGAGGCCGCACTGCAACAGGCGCTCGATCAAAGACTTGCGCAGGAAAAGGGGCGCGGCATCAATATCGCCAGGGCCCTGTGGCGCTGTTGTGTGCATGTGGTGGATGATCAGCGTTTCGTGCTGGGACTCTTTTTACATCACGCACTTTGGGATGGCTGGAGTCTTGAGAGTTTTGCTGCGGAACTTTATCAGCTCTATGCCAGGCTTTGTAACGGCGAGCCGTTGCCTGAGATTGAGCGTCTGCCGTCTTACAATCAGTTTATCACCCTCGAGCAGGCAGCACTGGCGTCGGAACAACATGCGCGCTACTTCGCCAGACAGCTGGATGGAGCCACTGTTCCCTGGTGGGTGGGTCGGAAAAAATCCCCTGCCCTGAGAATCCCCTGTACCATTGCCGGCCCGGTTCATGCGGCTATTACAGCGCTCGCTCGCGCGGAAGGCGTACAGGAAAAAAGCGTGTGGGCAGCGGCTTACTTAAGCCTGTTGGCGCTGATTAACGGAACTGACGAAATCGCCGCGGCAGTACTGACCCAGGGGCGGCCGGAAATCTGGGGTGGCGATAAAATGATCGGTGTGTTCTTCAATGCACTGCCTGTCAGCCTGCGGGTGTTTGGCATAGGCACCTGGCGCGATCTGGTGCGCAAGGTGGATGCCCTGCTGCGTGCCCAGCACGCCTACCGATATTACCCTCTGGCGGCTGTTCAGCTCGAGACCGGCCTTGATTTTTCCGGCGCCTTATTGAATTACACCAATTGGCATGTTTACCACGAGGGTGCCGAGGCCTTATCGCCCGAAGAAAAAAACAGGGTAGTACCCAATAAAGTTGGCGGTTGGGCCGATACGGATTACTTGTTTTTGTTGGAGGTTATCAAAGACGAGGCCGAAGGGCGGTTCAGCGCTAGCCTATATGCCGATAGCGGAATTTTCCCAGATACGTTCAGCCGCCGCCTTAGCGACTATCTAGCTAATATTATCGAAAAAATGTGTTTGACCCCGGCACAGCGATTAGAAAAAGCTGTGTTGCTTCCCGCTGAGGAAAAAGATCAATTAATCAACTTATTTAATAAAACACAGAGAACGGTCCCCGGACATAATGTGCTTCATCGGGGTTTTGAACAACAGGTTGAACGCGCACCGGAGGCTGTGGCGCTGATCTACCGAAATCAGCACATTACCTATGGGGCCCTGAATGACCGCGCGACGGACCTTGCCAAGACATTGGTCGCTAATGGTGCAGGCCCCAATGATCTCATTGGTATTTGCGTAAAACGTAGCGCAGAGCTTTTGATTGCACAATTGGGGATTTTGAAAGCAGGCGCCGCCTATGTTCCTCTCGATCCGACGTATCCGGCAGCGCGATTAAGCCACATGATTTCTGACAGCGGGCTGCAGCTGGTGGTCACGCACAGTGTGCCGTCGACCCTAACAGCCCTTGTAGGTGTTGACAAAGAACTGCGGGCAAACGGCCAATCGCAAGTCCCTGAAAAAATCTTTGTCGATCGGCTTCTAAAGTTTCCGTCATCGCCCCTTTTGTTGTCGGCATTGCACGAGGACAATCTGGCCTATGTGATTTACACCTCTGGCAGTACCGGCAAACCAAAAGGGGTATCGATCAGTCACAAAAATGCAGTAAATTTCCTCTCTGCAATGATGGAGCGCCCGGGACTTGAGGCGAGGGACAGACTGCTGGCAGTTACCACTTTTGCCTTTGATATTTCCCTCTTGGAATTGCAGTTGCCACTTAACGCAGGTGCCGTGGTGGACATTGCCGAAGATGGCCTGTCCGCCCGCGGGGACGCCCTTGCCGAGAGATTGGCCCGTTGTTGTATCACCGCGCTGCAGGCGACCCCGATTACCTGGAGGCTGTTGCTTGAGAGCGGCTGGACAGGTGATTGCGGAAAAATGCGCGCTCTGGTGGGGGGGGAGGCGCTGCCCGAGGGGTTGGCATCGGACCTCTCCTCGCGTGTGGCAGGCCTTTGGAATATGTACGGCCCGACGGAAACCACTGTCTGGTCAGCGGTGCAGCGGCTAAAGAGTTCGCAGCCGAAAGTGACAATAGGTGCGCCCATCTGCAATACCGAACTGTATGTTCTGGATAGACAGATGGGCTTGTCTCCACTAGGCGTGCCCGGTGAATTATATATTGGTGGAAGGGGCGTCTCGCCGGGGTATTTCTTAAGACCTGCTTTGACAGCTGAAAAATTCTTACCTCATCCATTTTCGAAAACTCCGGGGCAACGGCTTTATCGCAGCGGTGATCTTGTGCGTTACCTGCCGGACGGATCCGGACGTATGGAATTTATCGGCCGCGTGGATCATCAGGTAAAAATCCGTGGATTTCGTATTGAATTGGGTGAAATTGAACGCGTTTTGTCCCGGCACCCGGAGGTGTCCGCGGCGGTGGTCAACCTGCACAGGCAGGAAGTGTCACCGCAGCTTGTGGCCTATGTAGTGCTTTCGAAAGAAGATGTAGAAGAGTTGTCCGCGAACTTGCGCAGCTTTTTAAGTCGGCACCTTCCGGACTATATGGTACCGGCGACCATTATTGAACTGGAGCAGCTGCCCCTCACGGACAACGGAAAAATTGATCGCAAATCGCTGCCTGCACCGTCAAAATCGGACACTGGTACCAGCTACGTGGCACCGGAAAATCCCACAGAGGAAATGCTTGCAGCCATGTGGGGCGAATTGTTGGATAGAAAAGCGGCCGGCCGCTTAGACGATTTTTTCCGCGAAGGCGGTCACTCGCTCCTGGTCACGCGCCTGGCCTCAAAAATCAATGACGCATTCCACACGGCAATCGGCATCGGAGAACTCTTTGAAACGCCGGTGTTGGCGGCACAGGCGGCTCTTATTGCAGAGAAGCAACAGGTGGTGACAGATGACCGTGCCATTGCCAGAGTGTCGCGCCAGCAAAGTCTGCCCCTATCCTATCAACAACAGCGCCTTTGGTTCTTACATCGTTTCATGGGGGCCAATGCCGTTTACAACATACCCGTGGCTTTTCGCTTTGTGGGTGAGTTGGATATATCGCATTTCCTGAGTGCCCTGAAGGCGCTTTATCAGCGGCACGAGGCTTTGAGGACACTTATTGTTGAGGAAGCCATTGATGAAAGTGTTGTTGGAGGAATTGTTGGGCGCGAGCAGGAAGCGTATCAGATAGTGCTGGAAGGCTCGCTGTCAGTCAGGCCTGAACCTATTTCAAATCAAGACGACCTCAGGCGCGCTGTGCTGATAGAGAAGATGCGCCCTTTTGCGCTGGGCGATGAGCCCCTGTGTCGCCTGCGTTTATTTGTCTGCGAATACGACAACAGCAGCGTGTTGATGATGAACCTGCACCACAGTATTGCGGATGGTGCGTCCACCAACATACTGATGCGTGATTTCATTGAACTCTATCGCGAATTCAGTCAGGGCGAGCCTGCCAATCTGCCTGCACTCAGTGTTCAATATGCCGATTATGCCCATTGGCAGCGCAGTTATTTATGTGGCGAGATTCTTGCCACCCAACTTGAGTATTGGCAGGAACAACTTAAGGATCTGCCGCCGACACTGCCATTGCCACTGGATCGGCCGCGTCCGGAGAAACCTTCATATCGTGGTAGTTTCTATCATTTCAATATAGCGCCAGAACTGTACACATTGCTAAAAGTGTTTTCGCAGGAACATCGAGCGACACGGTTTATGACCCTGCTGACGGTTTTTGCTGTCCTTTTGCACCGCTACAGCGGCCAGCGCGATATTGCCGTTGGTACTCCCGTTGCCAACCGCTCTCAAAGTGAGCTTGAGCAGGTGGTGGGATTTTTCGTCAATACACTGGTGATGCGCTGCGAGATCGACAGCCGGCAAAGTTTTACTGAAACCTTGCAGCAGGTAAAAGCAATGGCTATGGGCGCTTATGCCCACCAGGAAACGCCTTTTGAGCAGCTGGTGGAGGCGTTAAACCCAGAGCGAAAGATCAGCCATTCGCCATTGTTTCAGGTGATGTTTTCCCTGCAAAGCGATGTGCCCGATCAACTCAGTCTGCCGGGGTTATCAATTGAAGCGCTGGAGTTCGATGCTGGGGCACAGGAGGAGCCGGGTGTGGCGCGCTACGATCTCTGGCTGACCCTGACGGAAACCTGCGATGGATTGCGCGGAGGCATTGAATTTAGCACCGATATTTTTGATCGCGACACCATTGTGCGCTTTGCCGATCATTTTCAGCGTATTCTGGCTGAGTCGATGCAAGCATCAGATTCGCCGCTCGCCGAGATCCCGTATTTGTCGATAGCGGACCAGCGCATAAGTGACGAACTCTTCGGCCTGGAATCCAATGAAGATACTAATCTTTGCGTTCATCATTGGATCGAATCGACTGTGTGTCAATACCCGGACAGTATTGCCCTGGTAATTCGAAGTAACACCGGCCTACCGGTCGCATTAAGTTTTGCCGAGCTCAACCGGCGGGCGGATAATTTAGCGGGCCTTTTGCGTTGCCAGGGAGTATCCATAGAGTCGCCAGTAGGCGTGTGCATGGAGCGTTCCCTGGAAATGGTGATAGTGATTTTTGCCATTCTCAAATGTGGAGCCTGTTATGTCCCTGTCGACCCAGAGGCGCCAGAGGAAAAAATCCGCTATTTTGTCGAAAACTCGGGGATGCAGCTTTTACTGGTACAACAGACCTTTGATAAGAACACCGGTTTTGCCGATGACCGAGTGCTGCGTGTAGATGCACTGCAAATAAAACGCATGATTGCCACTGGAAAAAAAGTCGTCGATCGTGTCCCCCATGACGCCTTGCGCCCCGATAATGCCTGTTACATTATTTACACCTCGGGATCCACCGGTTGGCCCAAAGGCGTTGTCGGCCTGCATCAAAGCCTGGTCAACCGACTGCGCTGGATGCACCGTGCGGTTGACGGTCAACGTAGCGATATGCTGTGTCAAAAAACCAGCCTGGGATTTGTCGACCATGCGGCAGAAATATTTCAGGCCCTGTGCTTCGGCAACACGCTGTTAATCATGCCGACAGAAACCCTGCAAACACCTCGATTATTTCATCAGGAGATGAATAATTGGCAGGTGAATCGTATTACCCTTGTGCCTTCACTGCTTAACATTCTCGTGGATAGCGGCGAGGTTAATCTCCGCTCCCTACGTGTGCTTATTAGCAGTGGTGAAGCCCTGGATGTGCGGGAGCCCCAAGCATTTTCCAGGGCCTTCCCCAAGGCCCGGCTAGTGAATGTGTATGGGTCGACGGAAGTTGGTGCTGATGTAACGGTACGAGAGATTCGCTTGTTACCTTCCGACAACTTTGTGGAAAGAAATAAAGACTCCGACACTGTTGCTTCGACGGCTATTCCCCAGAAAATCATTCCCCTGACAGCAATAGGAAAGGGCATTGACAACATTCAGGTCTATGTGCTGGATGCGCACTTAAAGCGGGTGCCGCCAGGGGTGATCGGTGAATTGTATATTGGCGGCATTGGCCTTGCCCGTGCCTACCTGGGAGTTGCGGCCCTGAGCGCCCAGAAGTTTATTCCCAATCCATTTTCCAAAGTACCCGGGGCACGCCTTTACCGAACCGGGGATCGGGTGCGTCTGCAGTATGATCACGACGGGGAAGGCGCCTGTCTGGACTATCTTGGTCGGGTCGATAATCAAGTGAAAATTCGAGGAGTCCGCATTGAGCTTGAAGAGATCGAGGCAGTCCTAAAGCGACATGAACATGTGAATCAAGCGGTGGTATTACACCGTATAACCGCGGATGATGACAGCGGGCAACTGGTGGCCTATCTACAACTGGAAGAAGATATTGAAATGCCCTCGCAGGTCTTTCAGGAATATGCACGACGCTTTCTCTCTTCGCACATGGTGCCGGCGGCGTTTGTTGTGCTCGAATCCATGCCATTTACCAGTGGTGGTAAGGTTGATCGTCGATCGCTACCTCCAGTGAAAGAAGCCATTGTGGCTATGGAGTCGGTGCCTCCATCCGGGTTGATTGAGGTTCGCCTCAGTGATATTTGGAAATCCTTACTCAATTGTGAAAGTCTGGGTCGCTTTGATGATTTTTTTGCAATCGGTGGCCACTCCCTAATGGCGGTGAAGCTCGCCTCGCGGGTGCGCAGTGAATTCGCCGTGGAGCTTAGCCTTAAGCAAACTTTCGATTCGCCCGCGCTGCATCAAATGGCGGCCTTTATTACCTCTGAGTTGAAACGTGTTGGTCCGAGTGAACGCTTTATTGAGTCTATGACCAATGAGGAAGCAGAAGAAATCCTGGAGTTGTTCGAAGAGGCCTGATGGGATTAATTCTGCAATTTAAGCTATCCAGTGCCTGCTGTGTAGAGAATCGGGGTGCGCCAATAGAAATATGCCGTGAATTTCCAAATACCAGTTTTCCCCCAACAATCCCACTGGTTAAAGCTTCAGGCGAAGCCGGCCATTCGATATTCCTCAAAGTATTAAACCGCAGCGTATAAATTTTCAGCTAACAGATTAGTTGTGAAGCAAACGAACTATTGGCCTTTGGCAAGTTTATGAACACAGATATAAAAACAGCAAAAGAAAAGCTTCAGTTGATGCTGAAGAAAAATAAGACGGGAGGCGATTCGGAGCCGGAACTTGTGCGCGGTTCTGCTCGCGAAGGGGGTTTGTCCTTTGGGCAGCAGCGCCTGTGGTTTATCAACAACTACATCGGCCCCAATCCTGTGTACAACATGCATCTGGCTTTGCGCTTGCAAGGTGTTGTGGACGAGTGTGCGTTGCAGGAAAGTGTCGAAGCCATCGTAAAACGCCAGGCGTCTTTGCGCACTCGATTCCAGCAAACAAAAAACGAAGTCCAACAGGTGATAGAGCAGGAAGTCCCTTTGCTCTCAATTGAGAAAGTGAAGAATTCCTCTGCAGTTGAAGTCATTCACCGCGAGGAAAAATACTACCCCTTCGACTTAGGAAGCGACCAATTGTGTCGTTTACGACTTCTTAAGGACGAGGAAGGGGGGGCTTATGTAGTGTTGTTGACGCTCCATCACAGTGTTGGCGACGGTGTGTCCCTGGGTATATTTTTAAGCGAGCTGGTTGCTCACTATGGCGCCTTTGTTAAGGGTCTGCCGTCCCCGCTCACTGAGCTTCCTATCCAGTATATTGATTACGCTCGCTGGCAACGGGAAAAAATGCAGGGAAACTCCTTTGGTCGCCAGCTGGAATTTTGGCGGCGACAGTTTGATGGAGTGCCCCCCCTGCTGGAGTTGCCCACGGATCGGCCGAGACCAAAAATTCAAACCTACGAAGGGGGCAGCCTGCCTATACATTTGCCCCGGGAACTCTCTGCACCACTTGAGTCTCTGACCCGTGACCATGGAGTGACGATGTTCATGTGTCTGTTGGCGGCTTTTTCAATTCTGCTACAACGCTATTCCGGCCAGAGGTGTTTTACCATCGGGATTCCTGTAGCAAGTCGCGATCGCGAGGAAATAGAACGCATTATCGGCTTTTTTGCCAATACCCTTGTGATCCGATTTGACGTCGATGAACAGTTGAATTTTGGTCAGTATTTAGCTCGCGTGCGGGAGACTGTACTGCAAAGCTACGCTCACCAGGATTTGCCTTTTGAGCGGCTGGTCGAAGAGATTAATCCGGAGCGCAATCAAGCTTATTCGCCACTGTTTCAGGTCGCCTTTGCCCTGCAGAACTTACATGATGAAAGCGCAAGGCTTCCGGACCTGGATATTGTGCCGCTGGTCTTCGATAACGATAGCCAAGTGGCTGACAGGGAATACTCCCATTTTGATTTAATGTTAAGTCTTCACGAAAGCGACGACAGGGGTATCGTTGGCAGGGTAAGTTACAATACAGGGCTATTTGCTCAGTCGACGATTGAACGTCTGCGCGAACATTTTATTTGCCTATTAACAGATATTGTCGCGCGACCGGAAGTAAATATTGGCGAGCTAAACCTGTTGACTCCGCCAGAGCAAAGTGCATTGGTATGCTATGGTCCCGATACGGATGCACAGGCCCAGGCATCGGCGTGTCAATTGAGTAATGGCACCTCCCCACAAGTTTCAGAGGCCATTGCGCTGCAGGCTCGCCAACGTCCCGACGCCATAGCCGTTATTGACGGCCCGCTGCAGCTTAGTTACCGTGAATTGAGTGACCGCGTAGACAAGCTTGCTGCTTTTATACAGACTCGTCAATTGGGTCCGGAACGATTGGTGGGTTTTAGTGCGACGCGTGGGGTGTCTGCAGTCCTTGCCATGTTAGCCATAATTCGCTCTGGCGCGGCCTATGTGCCTTTGGACCCGGCGACGCCGCCAGACAGGTTGGCGTATTTTATTCGCTGCGCGGAACTGCCATTAATCTTTACTGATGAAGCAAGCGCCGAACCAGTTGCCACTATCGTTGAACGTCTGCCGGCTTCGTCACTAAAACCCGATATTGTGTCTGTGTCCAAAGCCATTCGTAGCGATGAACAGTGGCAGGGCAGTTTTCATCAGCCTGCTTCCGTTGATCAATTGATTTACGTAATTTTTACCTCGGGAAGTACCGGGCGTCCGAAAGCCTCTGGCGTCACCCATGGTGGAATTCGAAATCTAGTTGACTGGTATATCAATTGTGTGGGGATGACCGCATACGACCGCGTATTGGTGGCAAGCTCCATTAATTTCGATTTGACGCAAAAAAATATTTTGGCCACGCTGTCGGTTGGCGCCAGTGTGTATTTGGCCGCCGAGCCTTTTGACCCGACCTCCATAGCGCAGAGTATTCAGTACCGCGGGATTTCGCTGACGAATATGGCGCCGAGCGCATTTCATTCCCTGATCCATCCTTTGGAAAAGCTGCGTCGCCCGATGAAGCATCTGCGGCATATTGTCTTGGGTGGCGAGCCGATTAATCTACCACTGATGTCGCGTCTGTTTCAGTGGCATCCCCATCTTAAAGTGATCAATAGCTACGGTCCCACAGAGTGTAGTGACGTAGTGACGGCCTATCGGTTTGATCACACACATGCAGAGAATATGGATTTCGTTCCCATCGGTCGCGCGATCCCCGGTTTGCGCAGCTATGTTCTCCGCGGAGCTGCCCAGGCGGTGCCCAGAGGGGCAGTGGGTGAGTTATGCCTCGGGGGCGTGGGTGTGTCCAGGGGGTATCTGGGGAACCCGCGGCAAACGGCGGAGAAATTTGTGCCTAATAGGTTCGCCGCATCGCCCGGCGAGCGCCTTTACCGCACAGGGGATTTGGTCAAGGAACTAAAAAGTGGCGATTTGACGTATGTGGGGCGGACGGACGATCAGGTAAAAATGCGCGGGTTTCGCATCGAGCTGTCCGAAATCACCAACACACTGAAACACAGTAAGGGTGTCAACGATGCCGCCGTGCTGGTGAACAAAGTAGAGTCCAGGGAAAAACTTGTGGCCTACGCCTCTGTGGACAAGCAATACGCGCCAGCCTGCTACCGGGCGCTACAAAAAAAACATAAGGTTTCAAATCCTTCTCTGGTTTCCGTGACACTGCCCAACGGGATGGATCTTTACACGCTTAATCAGGCAGAGACGGATTTTTTGTACAACGAAATATTTGTAGATCAGTGTTACGAACAACACGGTATTTCGATTCGCGATGGCGATTGTATTTTCGATGTGGGTGCGAACATTGGTTTTTTCTCTGTGTATTTGGCCACTCGCTACCGGGGTCTGAGCGTGTTTTCCTTTGAGCCAATACAGACTATTTTCGAGCTGTTGCAAGCGAACTGCCATCTCTATGGCGACAATAATCTTTCGCCCTGCCATGTCGGGCTGTCGGAAAAACCCGGTCGCGATCGCTTCGAATTTTATCCCCATCACTCCATCGTTTCAGGGCAGTCGAGCGACGACGAAGCGGTGGTGAATGCTGTGAGGAAGTACCTTGAATTTGGCTTGGAATCAGAGGGCCAGAGTGTCGAGGGGGCATCGGAGCGGCTGGAGGAATTAATTCGTGAACGCCTGCTGAAGGAATCGGTTGAAGTCCGCCTGTCCACGGTGAGCGAGCAGATTCGCCAGCATAATATCCAAGCAATTCAATTACTGAAAATAGATGTCGAACGGCACGAATTCAGCGTCCTTCTCGGTATCGAAGATGAACATTGGGACATGATCCAACAGGTGATACTGGAAGTGCATGATGAAGACGGTGCGCTGGCCCGTGTGCAAGACCTGTTGGAGAAACAGCAATTCCTGGTGCATTGTACCCAGGAAGAGAGTATGCGTAATAATGATATTTACATGGTGTATGCAAGGCGCCCGGTGGTCGCGCGACCAGAGGCGCCCGCAATGACAGCGCCCGCCGATGACAGAATCTGGTTGGGCGTCGGCGCATTTCGAGCCGCCTTGCGGGAGCAGCTAAAAGATGTCCTGCCGGACTATATGTTGCCTGAAAGTGTTGTGTTGCTCGATGAACTGCCGCTGTCGACCAACGGTAAAATCAACCGCCAGGCCCTGCCTGCACCACAGCCCGGGGATTACGAGCACAGTGAATTCGTCGCGCCTTCCACGGAAACCGAGAAACAGATATGTGAAATCTGGTCGGCGTTGTTGCAACGGCAGGCCGAAAGTATAGGCGCCAAGGATAGTTTCTTTAAGCTCGGTGGTCATTCCCTGTTGGCCATGCAGTTCCTTCAGCAAACGGAATCCAAATTTGGCGTGAGTATTGCAGTCAAAACCCTATTTGGCTCTCCTACTTTGCAAGAAATTTCTTCACTTATCGACTATTTGGTCGATTCCTCCCCAGGTATGGGGAATCAGTCGACGATGGAAGAGCTGTTAATTCTATAACCATTGATCAAATCCTCACCTTTCGTCGCCAGCAGGGCGTTGTTCTGCTATCGATTATCTGACTTACTCCCCTTTTAAACGGGGGGAATGCGTCGACAATGGAAGAGCTATTAATTCTATGACCATTGCCCAAATCCTCACCTTTTGTCGCCAGCAGGGCGTTGTTCTGCGCGCGGAAGGGGAACGTTTAAAGGTCTTATCCGAAGCGGGCGCCGACCTGCCTCCCGCACTGGTCAAGGCCTTGCGTGAACACAAAAAGGCCCTTTTGGATGTTTTGCAGAGCCAGGCCCGGACAGGCATTGAAGAAGAGACTATCAAAGTCGTTGAAGATCGCTCAGCACTGCCCCTTTCTTTCGCCCAGGAGCGGCTGTGGTTCTTGCACAAATACCTCGGACCAAACGCCGTTTACAACGTGTTTTTATCCTTGCGGCTTGAATCAGAGTTTGATCGCAGTGCCCTGGAGAAAAGCCTTAATGTAATGCTTGCCCGCCACGAATCACTGCGCACTCGCTTCAAGGAGAACAGGGGTTTGCCGCAGCAGGTGTTTGATCAGGTCAGTATCGATTTACCACTGGAAGAACTGAGCACTCGGGAAGCGCTGCACAATGCCATTGCAGCAGAGCGACGCCGCACGTTTGATTTGTACGAAGATCGGCTGTTTCAGGTGCGGCTGTTGTGTAGCCAAGGCGACGATGGCGCCGTGTTGTTAATTAATATGCACCACATTGTGTCGGACGCCTGGTCCATGGCGGTATTTTTCCGCGAACTTAATCATTGCTACCGGGCCTTGAGTCACGGATGCGAACCCGATTTGGACCCGCTGCCCATTCAGTACGCTGACTTCGCCTGCTGGCAGCGCCACTGGCTGAGCGATGGCGCTATGGAGGCCCAGTTGGCTTTTTGGTGCGCTGAACTCGCGGATTTACCGGCTTTAACGGATCTCCCCACAGATTTTTCGCGTGAAGACACGCAAGGTGGATGCGCGGCCCGACTGGACATATCGTTACCTGCCGCTCTGGTTGAGGGGCTTCAGTGTCTGGGCCAGGCTCACAATGCCACTCTGTTTATGACTTTGCTGTCGGCCTTCGCCACCCTGCTTGCTCGCCTGTCGGGACAGGGTGATATCGCCATCGGCACACCCATCGCCAACCGCCACCACCGGCAAACCCAATCATTGGTCGGCTTTTTTGCCAATACGCTGGTCATTCGCCACCGGCTGGAGCAGGACCCCACAGCTGTGCAATTGCTGGCCGCCACGCGGGAGCGTTGCCTCAGTGCCTACGACCACCAGGATTTGCCCTTCGAAGCCCTGGTGGAGCATCTGGCTCCCGCGCGCAGCCTGCAACATTCACCCCTGTTTCAGGTGATGTTTGCCCTGCAGAATGCACCCATAGATGATGTGGATAGCGGCGACCTGGGCTTGACCCCCTACTTGTCGGAAAGTGGAGGGCCAGAGACAGGAGGCAGTGCACGATTTGACCTTACCTTGAATCTGTACGAGAGCGACACCTGTGTCACTGGCAATATTGAATACAACAGCGACCTGTTCGAGGCCGCCACCATCGCGCGCTGGCTGGATCACTACCAGCGACTGCTGGCGGCCATGGTGGCGTCGCCGGAACAGCGCCTCTCCCAGCTGGTGTTTTTGAGTGAGGCCGAGCAAGGGGCGCTGATGCCCCTTCCCCCACAGGAACCCGGCGCTTTGCTGGCTTCTATCACCGGGCCAATAGCGGACCAGGAGCTTGAGCGGAAAGCGCAGACCCTGGCCCGGGCGGTTGGGAATGAGACTCAGCTCGACCTGGGCCGACCCATCGGCCTGTGTCTGGCCAGTGATGGGGAGCACCTGGCTGCGGCCTTGCTGGGGCTGTGGCGGGCCGGGGCGACAGTGGTCCCCCTGGACGCGAATCTGCCAACCCTGACCCTGCAATATCGTGTTGAGGACAGCGGCCTGGCGGCTATCCTCGGTGACGCTTCGGGCTCAGAGCATCTGGCCGCCTTGAGGGGTGTTCCCGTCCTGGCTCTTGAGTCTTTGCTCTCAACCACACCCGATGCCGAGCAGAGTGTCGGGACGGCCACGACCGAATCCAAACCCACCCAGAAGGCCCTGCGCTATTACCGTGTTAATGGTGCGGCCAGTGGCGAGACGCTGAGCCATGGCACCCTGGCGTGCCTGGCCCGCTGCGAGCGCCGCTGGTGGGGTGAGGGGCTGGATGCTCTCAGCCTGGCCTGCTTGCGGCTGGCGCAGCAGTGGGTGGGCGGTGAGCCCGCCGAGACCCTAAGCCCGGCCATGGGCGCCTGTGTGCTCGACCGGCACGGCCAGTTGGCGGCGCCCGGTGTTGTGGGGGAACTGCACTGGTTGAATGTGGATCTT
>NZ_JBFRBC010000031.1:0-24627 GCF_040932045.1 Microbulbifer sp. TYP-18 | reverse complement strand
ATTCCAGGTGAAAAAACAAACAACCTCAGGGTTGTTTTGGTCAAATTCAGGCCCGCACCAGAAAATACTGATACTGCCGTAGCGATTGTTGAGTTATTCAGACGTTCCCTAACCAAAGGTGGCTAGCAATAGATAAAATTATTCGATCATAAAAAATGTAAAGTTATGGCATGTTAGTCACACATGCTTATATACTTGGTAACGATTTATTCTTTTCCAGCGCAACGAAAGCTTCCAATAAATTACTCAACTGATTCTCATGACAGGTACTTTTTGGCTTTCAAGGACAACAATCCAATCGGTGAAGGTCATCGATTGAATTGCCAGGTTAACATTAGTTAATTCTGAAAAGGCTATTCCCAGAGCCTTGTTCTGTTGGGAATGAGGAGCCCACTACAAGTGGGACTCCTCTAATCACAGAAGAGTAACAGCTCAAATTAGGGATGGGTAAACTGCAGCCGGGCTTTTTGGAACCTCAACAGGGCTGTCGCCGCATCGAAGCGCACCCGAACCAAATAGTAGCAGCTCTGGGTATCGATGGGTCGGGAAGCGGTACTGATTGCTGCAGACCCAGTGAGCGTATCGGTACTGGTACTGGTCGCGACGGTTGTAAAGGTAATGGCACCGCCAGCAAAAGCGGGTTGACAGATTTCAAAAAGAAAAGCCGTCATCGCCGAACTGGGGTCATTGTCGGACCACCACCACCTAAAAAATTGCAAGACACCACCATTGGGTAGGTCCTCGACCTGGGCATCGGCAAAGGCCTCTGTGCCCAGGCGGCTGATTTCGGTACTGCCGCCGGAAGAAAAGCGCCACTGGGTGCCGGTGGAGTCGACCCGACCAAAAAACTCTTTCGGCGCAACCGGTGAATAGTCGACACTGCCGGATGGGAACAAATTGGGATGAACAGCAAGATCCCTGTTTACCGAAGTGTCGCTTTCGAGGTCAATCCGGGTGCCGGTTAAATCGACGCCCGCTGCCACATAGACATTGCCTGCATCCGGCTCAAAACCCATTGCCCGGAGTGTTGCCGGGTCTGAAACCGGCATATCTGTGGTTGCTGCAAGAGACGACTGAGCATTGATCGCCAAGCTGAGGCTCCCGAAAAGCGCACCGCCAAGCAAAATATATTTGAGTTGCTTTAACATCCTAAAATCCTCCATGAATGATTTGAAAAAGAAGGCCCATAACCCCACCGACAAAAAAGCAGGCATTCGATCGGAAAAATCCTGTTCCCGGCAAGGTCCGCACCAATCTAGGCTGCAAATATTACGGTGTGAATACGAGAGCAGAATATTCTCTGCCTACTGTCACAGGACTTATTCCACCTCTGACACCGACTCAGTCCCAATAGCCGTATAGCTAATAATCCACTGGAAAAGGCACTACCAACAACCTACTGTCTCGAATAGGGTGGACCGGGCAGTAAATAAAATATGCGACTGCCCGGTTTGTCACGAAAATTTTGCGAACACGCGCCACAAACCAAGCAGGAAAAAACTTATTCAACAAGCTGCTAAGTCCTATTGCTATTGAAATCAGTAAAACACACATCGCAAACAACGATTAGCACAGCCAGAGCTATTATGTCAATTTATTTTGGTGGCGGAATTTCACTCTATTAATTTTTATTTTCTCTTAACAATGATGATAAATAGAAAAAGCAGATTTATGCGAGAGTTGGACCTTGAAGATTTTGAATTTAAATCAGTATGAAATTCAACGAATCGTTATTCACTCTGCAGGTTATTTGGTTACCGGGCTAATATTGCCGTTGGAATCTGCTCAGCTCCCGCACAGGGGTCTTTCCCGGTCGATATAGCGGTACAACGCTCCGGCAACCACATAGGCCAGCAGCCGGTGCTCAAAGGTGTCCGTATACTCAAAATCCATTCGCTCTAGGCAACGATGGATAGGCTGGTTTTTTTCTGAATGGTCCCGTCTCACTCTGCGCCCATCCAATATCAGCGGCAACATTTTCCACCAGCGGTTGCCCACCGCCTTGAGCTGCTTTAGGGCAACCGCCAGCATTGCCTCTTCCTCGCTGAAATCCGTACCCAGGGGAAAATACGGCAAGAGACCAAGGTATTGGGGTTCATCGAATGCGGCGGTGATTCTATCCGGCCTATTGGCACTAAATTCCAGCGGAATCACAAAATCCCGCTCGACTTTGCCGGCCGCCTTGGCGCGCTGCAGCAATTCGGGCTGAAAGCGGGAGTCCGCGATGCACAGCATCGCAACCATCACATCCCGGTCGGTTTTGCCGCGCAGGTCTGCGACACCATACTCGGTCACTACAATATCCCGCAAATGGCGTGGAATCGTGGTGTGAGGGTACTGCCAGACAATATTGCTGGTGACTTTACCACGGCTCTCCCGGGTACTGGCGAGGGCAAGGATAGAACGGCCGTCCTGAAGCTCCTGGGCCTGGGCGACAAAATTGTATTGCCCCCCCACGCCACTGACCACCTGACTGTCGGCCAGACCGTCCGAGACAGCGGCGCCGTTTAGGGTAACCATCATCGCCGAGTTCACAAACCGCGCCTGGCGGCGCTGGGCCACTTTCAGCGCGCGATCTCGCTGCAGGTCGTTGATAAAGTCGATCGCCGTCATGCAGATTCCGGCCCTTTCCGCCGGCGCCATATCCCTGAGTTCCGCGTACATACTCGCCGGCCCAAGATAGAAGCCGCCGTGGAGCCACACTCCCCCACGCAATTTTTCATTGGCGCATCGACCCAGCAAACGCCGCCGACCGTGTTCGCTGTGAAGATCGCACTCCTCCTCCTCCCCCTCCGCGGTCAGTAACTTGTGGCCGCGCCAACTGTAACTGGGGTCGACTATTCCCAGCCGCTGCAGGAATTCCGTGTCCTCGACGGTCAGGGGCGCCTGAATACGACCGCAGTCACGCAGGGCCAGCAGGGTATCCTCCGTTACCCTTGTGGTGATTTTTTCTTCATCCAATAACTTTTGCAGGGCCGCATCGGCAAACACCTCCCGTTTCAGAATACGGTTGCGACGCAGGGCCAGAAACCCCTGCGGCACCATTTCGCTGACCCCATAGAGCCCGCGGACAAACGACTCCAGTTGCGGCGGGAAGCGCTGGCGCAGCATCAGGCTGTCATCGGCGTTCACCGCTGCAAACAGGCGCCGATAGGTGTCGTTATCGGTCTGGCGTATGCCGAGCACATGGCAGATGGCATCTCCCAGAGTGCCGATACCAATCTCCAGGCTGCCTCCGTCCGCGATCAAAGTGGAAATCTGCAGTGCAATGGCGTAATCGGTCAGGCTCACCGGCAGCGACGGCACCGGGAAAGGGGGCGTATCAAACTGCTCCCCTTCCAGAATCAGGTCGAACTCCGTTGCGGGCAGTTCACTGTCGCCAGCCAAATAGGGTAACTGCGGATTGGACTCCCCCAAAACCAGCAACTGGTAGTCGGGTATCTGGCGGGTTTCCCGCAACAGGGGCAGCGTCAGGTCCGGGTTGCAGCTGAGGCTGAAGGTATCGCCCCCGGCCCCGGGCGACACCATCTGCGCGATCACATTGACACCCCGGTCCAGCAGATCGCGGACTACCAGGGTGTAGTTGGCGCACACATGGCTCTGCTGCGCCTCTGCGTTGTGGAGAAATGCACCAGTGAGTAAAAAGAATTCGCACACCTGGATATTGGGCGGCAGCTTTCCCCTGTGCCGCGGTTGGGTATAGGCGAGTTCTTGGTACTGGTTGTAAAGGCGATCCAATAGCGGCTGTGTGAAACGCCGCCCTATCTCACCGGTTCCCGACGGGCGCTCCAGCGTCAGCGCGGTGAAAATGGTCAGGGAAATTGAGGGGTCCTCAGCCGCGCGCGCATAGAGTGCATTGGCGAAGTGATTGGCTTTACCCAGGCCCAGGGGCAGCCCCAGGACTATGCGTTTGCCGAGCTTTTCCAGCACGGCGTCCACGGCTGCGGTTGCGCTGTTGAGGCGAAGCGGTTGCCTGTCCAATAAAAAACCCCTGTTTGCCCCCTGCCCCAATTGCCTGCCGGCTAACCCAGCTGTTCGTGTTTGGCCCTGTCCTCACAGGGACTCAAGTGATCGAAGTGATCCACCTGCAGGGCCAGGTATACCGCGTCCGCCGTTTCCCTCAGAGAATCGGCCTCGGTCTCGCTGATCAGTGCAGCGTCCAGAGCCTGTTGGATGGCGTCATGATTCAGTGGTCGTATCCCGCCCTTTTTCATTTTGTCGCGGGCCGACTGGGTGGCACAGACGCTATTGAATGCCTGTTCAACAATATCCACACCATCACCGGGATTGCCGAGAAACACGCCTTTAGTCAGGCGGTCGCGGGTCTCCGAGGGCTCCATCAGCAATTCCGCACAGGCGCGCGCCTGCCGGTCCGAAGCGGTATGCACACTGTGTCCCCAGGGCATGGTGAGAAAATGCATCAGCTGACCGAGGAATCTGTGTGGAAAGTTCTGGAACACCTCCAGCAGACTCACTTCGATTTTGTGCAGCCCCGCGCGCATGGCAAACTCCAGCAGCGGCCTGTCTGCATCGGGACTGCCGTCGTCCTTGAAGCGCTTGAGGGTGGAACTGAGTAGGTACAGCTGGCTGAGTACATCCCCCAACCTGGCCGAAATCAGCTCCTTCCGCTTCAGCTCTCCACCCAGGGACATCAGGGATATTTCCGTCACCAAAGTGAGAATGGCCGAATAGCGGTTGAGCTGGCGATAGTACTTGGCCGCGGAACCCACGCCCCGGGGACTGCTGGCAAAAAGCCCGACGGTCCAGCCGTGAAAAACACCGCGCCCCAGGGTTTTAAGCTGGAACCACATATGCTTTGGCAAGAGCTTATCCAGTTGCCTCAGACCCTCCTCGCGATCCGGGTTCTCCGCCGCGAACATCTCCTCCAGCAGATACGGATGACAGCGGATGGCGCCCTGGCCAAAGATCATCAAGCTGCGGGTGAG
Organism: Microbulbifer sp. TYP-18; assembly: GCF_040932045.1. NCBI lineage: Bacteria > Pseudomonadati > Pseudomonadota > Gammaproteobacteria > Cellvibrionales > Microbulbiferaceae > Microbulbifer > Microbulbifer sp. TYP-18. Next base: position 19,681 of record NZ_JBFRBC010000031.1, on the reverse strand, counting down.
AATATTGGCACCCTCTACCGTAATCGCCACCGGTATTGCGCGATAGGGGTTGCCGAGGTAATTCAAGGGCCCGTCCATAATCGCCTTGCCGGCGTGGATATCCATCGCATCGTTGATGGCTTCGCGCAAACCGCAGGTGGCGTGGGCTTTCATTATGGCGGAAACCACCGCCGGCTTGAGGCCGTCGTCCAGCGCCCGGGTAGTGGTCTTATGGGCGGAATCCAGCACATAGGCAATGCCCGCGATTTCCGCCAGGCGCCTTTGCACCCCCTCGAACTTGCCGATAGGAATACCGAACTGCTCGCGGACTCTCGCGTAGGCGCCAGTCAGCCTGGCCGCCATTTTCGCGCCACCGGTGGAAAGCGATGGCAGGGAGATACCACGTCCTGCGGCCAGTGCGCTCATCAGCATCTGCCAGCCGCGACCCACATTCTCGCGTCCGCCAATGATCCACTCCATGGGGATAAAAACATCTTTGCCCCAGTTGGGACCATTCTGGAACGCCTGCATGGCGGGCAGGTGGCGCTGGCCTATGGTGACCCCCTGGGTGTCGGTTGGCACCAGGGCCACTGTGATGCCCAGTTCCTCCTCCTCACCCAGAATGTGGTCCGGGTCGTAGAGTTTGAATGCCAACCCCAGGATAGTGGCCACCGGCGCCAGAGTGATATAGCGCTTGTGCCAGTTCACCCGCATGCCCAGGGTCTTCTCTCCCTTATATTCCCCGTAGCAGACGATGCCCGTATCGGTCATGGATGCGGCATCGGAACCGGCTTCGACACCGGTGAGCCCGAAACAGGGCAGTTCGCGGCCATCCGCCAGTCTCGGCAGGTAATAGTCTTTTTGCTCCTTGGTGCCGTGCGCCGCCAGCAGCTCGCCGGGGCCGAGGGAGTTTGGCACCATCACCGTGACCCCTACGGTGGTGCTGCGGGTTGATATCTTGGTAACGATTTCCGCGTGGGCCGTGGGAGAAAACCCCAGGCCACCGTATTCCTTTGGAATAATGATGCCGAAAAACCGCTCCTTTTTAAGAAAGGTCCAAACCTCCTGCGGGATATCGCGATCCTCAAAACTGATCTTCCAGTCGTCGATCATGCGACAGAGTTCTTCTGTGGGGCCATCGAGAAAGGCCTGCTCCTCTTCGCTCAGGGACGGCGGCCCCATGCCCAGGAGTTGATCCCACGCCGGATGGCCCGACAGAAGCTGCGCATCCCACCAGACTTCCCCCGCTTCCATCGCCTCCCGCTCCGTTTCCGAAATGGGCGGCAAAACCTTCTTGATAAAATTGAGAAGCGGACTGGTGATCCATTTCTTGCGCAGATCGCTCATCGGTAGTTTCCAGGTGATTGGCTGCCGAAGTGGCAGATTAACAAGCTTCCGGCCCCAGTGGTCCCGGCGCTCACATACCGGGCCGGGAGTTTCCCTCCCCGCCGTCCATACCCTCTAGCATAGGTGACACGCGGTGAGAATTATGGCGCTATGCACAAGGATTGAAGCGCCAGTAGTACCCATGCCAGGCAGGCCGTATTCGAAATTCCCGGTCCGGCAAAAGGATCATAACCGGATTTTCAGTGGGAACAAGCGTCACCCGGAAACATCGAAAGGTAAAAATTCTGCCACCTGCCCGGGCGTTAATAAAGCCATCCAGTGCCGGGACAAGGCGTATTTATGTCGTCGGGCTCGCGAATCCCAGCAGGCTGCTGAGAATTTTTTTCCAGCGGCCTGCGACCCCGAACTCAGATGTTCGGGCCGCAAGCCAAGCGTGTAACTGTTTGGTTTATGGTAGAGGGTTTGCGCACCTGTGTCGCAAACCCGAGCCGGTCACCAAACGACACGCACCCGCGTACCCACCGGCGCATAGCGATAGAATTTCTGCGCCATATGTGGCGGCATCCGCACACAGCCGTGGGAGGCCGGGTAGTTGGGCACATTGCCGGAGGCATGCATGCCGATACCACCGTTAAAGCGGATGTAATAATGCATCTTGGCGCCGCGGTAATAGGTTCCAGGCGGCCGGCGATGCTTACGGGTATTCACGTCCGACCTCACCACACGCCCCGTGTTTCTGTCCACATAGCTGCCGTAAACGGTCGAGCGGTGGCGGGGGTGTTTGGACAGTACGCGAAAGTGGCCGGGTCTGGTGCTATAGCCTTTTTTGCCCGAGGATACTTTGGATACCCCAACCAACCGACCGCCTTTGTAAAAATAGGCCCGTTGCTGGCTGAGGGATATCTTGATTGATGGAGCCCCCCCGGAGTTCGCCGCCGCGGCCTCATCGAACCAGTTTGCGGGCTTGGCCGCGGCTGGCACCGGGGTAAGGAGTGCGGCGATGAACAACAGGCACAATACATAGAATACGGGACTCCACGTTTGCCGGATTGCATACATAAGTCACCTCACCTACTTGGTCAGACGGTCCTTCCCCTACCCGACCCGGCCGCTGACTACCTGGGACCCCGCGTGACGGAGATGTCCCCGGCTGAACCCTCACAACCCGACAGCCCAATGGCGCTGTGGGTCGGTGGTAAAACATTGCGGCCATTTGCATTATTTTCGGCAGACTGTCGCAACCCGCCTCCGTGCTTTGTTGACAAGCTCCGCTGTAAAGTCCCGGCGCACCTGATACGTCGTCCGGCGACCTGGTGCGGGCCGGTACGGACCACCGCTGGCTTCTAGCCTGACAGTTATTTCGATTCTATTGCCTGTGGCCCGAGTAGTTAGACCGAATAATTCTCTGGGAGCCTGCTGATAGGAATCTGAAGAATGTTCTTAGACTGAAAACCAGTCGCAGCCAAATGGGGGAATGGAACAAAATTGACGTTTTAGCGCCCCGGGCGGGACCATCTTGCGGTGGGAGAGATAGTGTTGCAAACAGGGTTCAAAAAAGTTAAAGCGGCCTAAAAAGACCGCTTCTACAGTAGCCTCAGCCCTGTTCACCGGCTAAAAAGAGCCAGGTATCCACGGCCGTATCCGGGTTTAGCGATACGCTGTCGATACCCTCATCCATCAGCCAGCGGGCAAAATCCTTGTGGTCCGAGGGCCCCTGACCGCAGATGCCGACATATTTCCCGGCCTTTTTGCACGCCTGTATGGATTTCGACAACAGCATTTTGACCGCCGGATTGCGCTCGTCGAACAGTTCCGCCACCAGGCCGGAATCCCGGTCGAGGCCCAGCGTCAACTGGGTGAGGTCATTGGAACCGATGGAGAAACCGTCAAAATACTGTAAAAATTCATCCGCCAGCAGCGCATTTGAGGGCAGTTCGCACATCATAATCACTTTGAGGCCGGCTTCCCCCCGCTTGAGGCCGTTTTCCGCCAGCAATTCGATTACGTCTGCGGCCTCCGCCGGCGTGCGCACAAAGGGCACCATAATCTCCACATTGTCCAGCCCCATTTCATCGCGGACCTTTTTCAGTGCCCGGCACTCCAGGGCAAAGCACTGGCGAAAATCCTCGGAGCGATAGCGAGCCGCGCCGCGAAAGCCCAGCATGGGATTCTCCTCACTGGGCTCGTACAGTTGCCCCCCCACAAGGTGGGCGTATTCATTGGACTTGAAATCCGACAGGCGGACTATCACGCGTTTCGGCGCGAATGCCGCCGCCAGAGTGGCGATACCCTCCGCCAGCTTTTCCACAATAAAATTTTCCGGTGAAGCGTAACCACCGATGCGCGCGCGGATTGACTGCTGCAGGTCCTCGGGAAGCCGGTCGAGTTCCAACAGGGCCTTGGGGTGAATTCCGATCATGCGATTGAGAATAAATTCCAGCCGCGCCAGCCCCACACCGGTGTTGGGCAACTGGCTAAAAGCGAAGGCCCGATCCGGATTGCCGACATTGAGCATAATCTTGAAAGGCAGGTCCGGCATGGCCCCCACCTCGGTTTCCTTGCGCTCGAAATCCAGCTCTCCGGACAGCACCAGCCCCGTGTCGCCCTCTGCGCAGGAGACGGTGACGGGAGTGCCATCCCTGAGCACCTGGGTCGCATCGCCGCAACCTACAACAGCCGGAATACCCAGCTCCCGCGCAATGATGGCCGCGTGGCAGGTGCGGCCGCCGCGGTTGGTAACAATAGCGCTGGCTTTTTTCAGCACCGGTTCCCAATCCGGGTCCGTCATATCCGTAACCAGCACTTCGCCATCCTGCATCGCGGCCATGTCCCCGGCCGATTCCAGCACCCGCACCTTGCCGGCACCAATACGCTGGCCTATGGCCCGCCCCTCGCACAGAGTTTCGCCGCGCTCCCGCAGATGAAACCGCTCGATACTGGTACCCTGCCGCTGCGAGCAAACCGTCTCCGGGCGCGCCTGAACAATATAGAGTTTGCCGCTGTCCCCGTCCTTGGCCCACTCGATATCCATCGGTCGGCCATAGTGCTCCTCGATCCGGCAGGCCTGCAGCGCCAGACTGGTCAGGTCCTCGTCGGAGAGGGAGAAGCGCTGGCGGTCCTCTTCCGCCACCGGCACTGTCTGCACCGACCGACCCCCAATGCCGCTCTCGCCATATACCATTTTGATGGCCTTGCTGCCCCGGTTGCGGCGCAGGATTGCCGGGCGGCCGGCTTTCAGGGCCGGCTTATACAGGTAGAATTCGTCCGGGTTCACAGCCCCCTGAACCACCGTTTCACCGAGACCGAATGCGGAGGTGATAAACACCACATCGCGGAATCCACTCTCTGTATCCAGCGTGAACATCACCCCGGCTGCACCGGTCTCACTGCGCACCATATGCTGGATACCGGCGGACAGTGCCACACCCGCGTGGGCGTAACCGGAGTGGACCCGGTAGGCAATGGCGCGGTCGTTATAGAGGGATGCGAAGACCTCCTTCACCGCCTGCAGTACCGCGTCGATGCCGCGGATATTGAGGAAGGTTTCCTGCTGGCCGGCGAAGGATGCGTCCGGGAGATCCTCCGCGGTCGCCGAAGAGCGCACCGCTACAGCGGTCTCGCCGCCGCCCAGCGACTCGTAGCCGCTCCGGATCTCCTGCTCCAGCCCCGCCGGAAAAGGGGTGGCCAGGATCCATCCACGGATTTCCTCCCCTGCCTCCGCCAATGCGGTAACATCGGCAACATCCAGAGACAGGAGGCGGTCGGCGATGCGCTGCTCCAGGTTATCGCCGGCCAGAAAGGTGCGGAATGCGTCCGCGGTGGTGGCGAAGCCCCCCGGAACCTCGACGCCGGCCCCGGCCAGCCCCGAGATCATCTCTCCCAAAGAGGCGTTCTTGCCCCCGACCCTGTCGACGTCGCCCATGCCCAGATGTGCGAATTCAAGCGTGAAGTTCGTCAAGTGCAAGCCCTCAGCAGCAGGAATTGAGGCGGTCGATTATAAGGAAGGGGTTTGTAAAACATACCCCCCGAAAAACTGACAAAATGTTGTAAAAAATCTACAAGCTGCCGCGGCGGCGGCTATTGGAAGCCAGTAACCCACATGACAGAAAGCAAGCGCTCGGTATTTTTCATCTCCGATGGCACCGGCCTCACGGTAGAGGCCATAGGGCACAGCCTCCTGGCCCAGTTCCACGGGGAAAAGGTGGAGCAGGTCACCCTGCCCTACATCGACTCCACCGACAAGGTGCAGCGGGCGCTGGAGCGCATAGAGCGGTGCGCCGCGGAATCTGGGCTGCGGCCGGTCATGATCACCAGCATCGTGTCCGACCATATCCGGCAGCAACTGCACCGCAGTTCCGCACTGATGCTGGACGTGTTTGAGAGTTACCTGACCCCGCTGGCCAAACTGTTTGGGCGGGATCCGGCGCAAATGGTCAATGTGTCCCACGGCATCGCCGACGACCGCCGCTACTCGGAGCGAATCGAAGCGGTCCATTTCGCCATGGACAACGATGATGGCCGGCGGGTACGCGAGTTCGAACAGGCGGATGTCATACTCCTGGGGGTATCCCGCTGCGGGAAAACACCCACCTGCCTGTATATGGCCCTGCAGTTCGGCCTGCGGGCGGCCAACTATCCCATCACCGAGGAGGATATGGACTCCACCGCCCTGCCCAGGGTCCTGCGGCCATTCCACGACAAACTGTTCGGTCTCACCATAGATCCCCGCCGCCTGATGCAGATCCGCCAGGAGCGGCGCGCCAACAGCCGCTATGCTTCCCTAGAGCAGTGTGAATTTGAGGTTCGGCAGGTGGAACAGATGCTGCGCAGGGCGCAGATACCCTTCCTCAACGCCACCCAGCTATCGGTAGAGGAACTGGCCACCAGATTGATGTCCCAGGCTGGCATTGAGCGCCGTTTCGGTTAAAGTAGCCGCCTTTTTGTTGAGCCTGGGCCAGACCGCCGACTGACAGCGGCAATGGGCCCCACAGATGCCAAGATGAACTCACTGAAGATTGTCTCCCTGCCCTACTCCGTCAATACCGCCATGGCATTCCAGGCCATTGCGGATATGCCGGTACCGGTGTGGCTGGACAGCGGCCAGCCGCAGGCACCCGGGGGGCGCTTCGACATCCTCGCCGCCGACCCGCTTCAGACCCTGTCGCTGGCTTGGGATACCCCGGACCCATTTACCCAGCTGGACGACCTGCTGTGTGAACTGAGCCCCGTCGAAGGCGACGCTCAGCTGCCATTTTGCGGAGGCACCATCGGCTATGCCGGCTACGAGTTGGGTATGCGCGATAACTTCCTCTCTGCGGACTCACGCCCAACAGAGCTGGGCGGAGGCTTTTTTGGCCTCTATGGCTGGGCCCTGGTAGTGGATCACAAATTGCGGGCCTCTCACCTGGTATTTCACCCGGTCTGTACCCAACTGCAGATTCGGGAAGTCATCGCCCGTTTTTCCACCGTTTCCTGGCAGCAGGCGCCGAAACTCCGCCCTTTCCGGCTGCTGTCGGCCTTCAGCGCTGAGCTGGACCAGTCCGCGTACGAGGAGAAAGTCCATCAGATCCTCGACTACATCCTCGCTGGCGACATCTATCAGGCCAACTTTACCCAGCGCTTCACGGCACCCTATGAAGGGGATCTGTTTCATGCCTATCTCGCCCTGCGGGAGCGGGTTGCGGGCCCCTTTTCCGCCTATATGGAACTGCCCCAGGGCCACCTGCTAAGCCTTTCGCCGGAGCGTTTCATCGGCGCCGCCGGCGCAGGGGTGCAGACCCAGCCCATCAAGGGCACGGCGCCGCGTCACCCGGACCCGGCACGGGACAGGGAAGTCGCCACTGCACTGTCGAGAAGTCGCAAGGACCGCGCGGAAAACCTGATGATCGTGGACCTGCTGCGCAACGATATCGGCAAGCTGTGCCGGCCCGGTACCGTGCGGGTGCCACAGTTGTTTGAACTGGCCAGCTTCGCCAATGTGCACCACTTGGTCAGCACGGTCACCGGCGAACTCCCCTCCCACTGCAATTTCCCCGACCTGATGGCCGCCTGTTTCCCCGGCGGTTCGGTCACCGGAGCACCCAAGCGGCGGGCCATGGAAATAATCCACCAGCTGGAACTCAGCCCCCGCGGGGCCTACTGCGGTACTCTGGGCTATATCAGCAGTTGCGGTCGCGCCGACACCAATGTCGCGATTCGCACCTTTAGCGCCGATGACAAACAGCTGACCTGCGCCGCCGGCGGCGGCATAGTGGCGGATTCAGACCCGACGGCGGAATACCGCGAATGCCTGCACAAGGTGCGCATGCTTCTGGACACACTGGAACAGCTTCCACCCTCACCGGGCGCCCGGGAACCTTAATCCACCCACTGGATACATCCAAAAGTTATAAAAGTATCCTTTTTTGATATTTCCTGGTTATTGATAGTTTTGTTAGATTTCCGTCTCCCGTGTGAAATCCCTCTTCATTGGTGGGAATTATCAATCGGTGACACTCGGAGATTCAGTGTGAAAATTACTCTGGTCAAAAAAATACTGGCTGATGGCTCACCCTGTGCCAAGTGCAGGGACGTGCAACGCAAACTGGAAGACAACGACCAGATGCGTTTTATCGATCAAACCCTGATTGCCGATTCCCGCGATGCGCAAAGCCCGGGGATGCAGGTAGCGAAAGAATATGGGGTCGACCGGGCACCCTTTTTCCTGGTGGAGCGGGAAGGCCGGGAGCCGGAAGTGTATACCGTCTACTTCAAGTTGGTAAAAGAAGTTTTACCGGCTAGTGCCGCTGCCTGATTCGTCCTCGAGTGCCATTTCCCCAGGCCCCTTCTGGACATAGGCGAAACTGATACAGGGAAGCTAAATTATATTTGCGCTGTCCGTATCACCATCAATCGCTCTTCCGTCATATCCGCAATGGCCCAGCGTATCCCCTCCCGGCCAAGGCCGGAGTCCTTGACACCGCCGTAGGGCATATTATCCACGCGCCAGCTGGGGACTTCCCCGATCAAGACACCACCCACCTCCAGCCTGTCCCAGGCCTTTTGCGCCCGGTACAAATCCCTGGTGAAGATTCCAGCCTGCAAGCCGAATGCGCTGTCATTTACCCTATCCAGTACCTCATCAAAATTGTCAAATGACTCCAACACCGCCACCGGGCCAAAAGCCTCCTGTTGCACCACAGCACAGTCGTGACTCACATTTTCCAGCAGGGTCGGGTCCAGCATTGCCCCGTCGCGTTTGCCACCACACAAAAGCCTGGCTCCGGCCGCAATCGCCTCATCCACCCAGCGTTGCAGCCGCTCTGCCTCTCCCTCGGAGATCATCGGACCGATAAAGGTATCCTCCTTTTTGGGGTCTCCTTTCCTGAGCTTCTGCACACTTTCAACCAGCCGCGTTTTCAATTCACTGTAGATACTTTTATGGCCATAGATTCGCTGCACACTGATACAACTCTGCCCCGACTGATAAAAGGCACCGAAGATCAGGCGCTGAACAGCATCGTCCAGATCCGTATTTTCATCGACCACACAGGCGGCGTTGCCCCCCAGCTCCAATACCACTTTCTTATGCCCTGCCCTGGCCTTTAGATCCCAGCCGACCCCGGGGGAACCGGTAAAACTGAGCAGCTTAAAGCGATTGTCTACCGTGAAAAGTTCGGCGCCCTCCCTATGGCAGGGCAACACAGAAAAAGCACCTTTGGGCAGGTCTGTTTCGGCCAGGGTTTCGGCAATAATCAGCGCGCCAATCGGTGTCCGGCTCGCGGGTTTCAAGACGAACGGGCAGCCGCATGCAATGGCCGGTGCCACCTTGTGGGCAGCCAGATTCAACGGAAAGTTGAAAGGTGAGATAAAGGAGCAGGCTCCAACCGGCACTCGCTTAACAAAACCCCGATAGCCCACGGAAAGCTTTGAGATTTCCAGGTTGAGAATTTCACCATTTATACGTACAGCCTCCTCGGATGCCACACGAAAGGTATCGATCAGGCGGTTCACCTCTCCCCGGGAATCGTGAATAGGTTTGCCCGCCTCGATACACAGGGATTCCGCCAATTCCTCAAATCTCTCCTGAAAACGCTGTACGCAGTGCTTTAAAACATCCTGGCGCCGGTAAGGTGGCAGCTGTGCCATAGGCTTTTCAGCCTTCACCGCCCAAGTGATCGCTTTATCGATGGCATCTGTATCCGCCATCGCCACCCGGGTCGCCAAAGTTCCGGAGTATTTGTCAATAACTTCCAATTCCTCGTTGGCGTATACAGCCTCATTAGCTAGATAGTAGGGGTAAGCTTTCTGCAGCATAGGGTTTCCTTTCAACCTATGGTTTCTTGTCGTGGGATTTGCCTTCGCCGGAATCCCCCCTCAACTTATCTCGAGTGTATAGGTGATGAACAGACTTTAAGCAACCGGGGCGCCTGCCACCTCACGGTAAGCCAGGCACCCCACATCCATATTCGATCTAGCAGGCTGTTGAAATTCGAAGAATTTCGACGCCTAGTACCGGAATATGGATGTTCCGGCAAAATCGGCGACGCCTAAGTCGTTGATTTTGGGAGAAAAGTGAAAATCACATTTTTCGCTTTTCGTGTGTTGCAAAAGGCAGGATGCCTTTTTCAACAACCTGCTAGGGCACAACGTCCAGTGAGACCGGCTGACAAACGAATCGGTATCCATGAAAGATTCGATCGCACCCAAAGAGTGAAACCAGGCAGTGACGGTCCTCAGCAGACCCAAGAGATTGACGCAATACAGTTGAGCAAAGTGTGCAGGCCCTACTCTGCTCGAATAGCCTATAGAATATCCATGGACAATCCCTATAATTCTACCGGAAGAGGAGTTTTACGACTGTAGGCTGGACTAGCCGGCGGCTGCGATATAATAAAAGTTCGCAATTGCCCAATAGGGTCCCAAGAGAGACATACTATCGAGCTACCTGCATCAGTTTTCCTGAAGTGGGAATAGTATGACTGAAGAAGACCCTGTCGATTGCCTGCCCTTGAAGAGGTGAGAGTTTAAGACGAGAGGAGCCCGTTCAATGAAAACCTCTGACTTGTTTGTCCGCGCTATGGAAGCTGAGGGCGTCGAATACGTTTTCGGTATTCCCGGGGAGGAAAACCTGGACCTGTTGGAGTCTTTACGCGGCTCAAAAATCAAGCTTATCCTCAACCGGCACGAACAGGCCGCCGGCTTTATGGCTGCGACTTACGGACGTCTCACCGGAAAATCAGGCGTCTGTATAGCCACCCTCGGACCCGGTGCTACCAACCTGGTAACAGCCGCGGCCTATGCCCAGCTCGGCGGTATGCCGATGGTTCTCGTCACCGGGCAAAAGCCCATAAAAAGCTCCAAACAGGGGCTGTTCCAGATTGTTGACATCGTCGGTATGATGCGCCCCCTCACCAAATTTACCAAAGCCATTGTTGGCGGCGACTATGTCCCCGCACTTGTTCGCGAGGCCTTCCGCCGTTCGGAGGAGGAGCGTCCCGGGGCCACTCATCTGGAATTCCCCGAGGATATTGCCCGGGAGCAATCCACCGAACCCGTACTGGAAACCAGTTATATTCGCAGACCCATCGCCGAGGACAAGGCAATTCGCAGGGCTGCGGACGCTATCACCGCTTCGCGAAAACCGCTGCTGCTGATCGGCGCCGGCGCCAATCGCAAACTCACTGCAAAAATGCTGCGTAAATTCGTCGAGAAGCTCGAAATCCCCACAGTGACCACTCAAATGGGAAAAGGCGTGATCGACGAGACAGGGCCCAACTTTATCGGAAATACAGCACTATCGGACGGGGATTTCGTGCACCGCGCAATTGAGCAGGCGGATCTGATTATCAACGTCGGCCACGACGTGGTGGAAAAACCTCCATTCCTGATGCGCCCCGGCGGCCCCGAGGTGGTACATATCAACTTCAGTTCCGCCCAGGTAGACCCTGTCTACTTCCCCCAAATAGAGGTAGTCGGCGATATCGCCAACAGCTTATGGCAGCTCTATGAGCACTTGGAACCCCAGCAACACTGGAGCTTTTCCGACGCACACCGCATTCGCACCGCCCTGCAAAAGCATATTCGGGAGTGCTCCAATAACGATAGCTTTCCCATTCGGCCCCAGCGGCTGGTGAGGGATGTGCGGGAGGTGATGCCGGAAAAAGGCATCATCGCGCTGGACAATGGCATGTACAAAATCTGGTTTGCCCGTAATTACCCGGCCCACGCCCCCAATACCGTCCTGCTGGACAATGCCCTCGCCACCATGGGAGCTGGCCTGCCATCCGCTATGGCCGCCAAGCTGGTTTTCCCCGACCGCCGAGTAGTCGCCATCTGCGGCGACGGCGGTTTTATGATGAACTCTCAGGAAATTGAGACCGCGGTACGCCTGGATCTAAACCTGATTGTATTGATACTACGGGATGATGCCTACGGAATGATCAAGTGGAAGCAGGCCACAATGGAATTCCAGGATTTCGGCCTGGACTTCGGCAATCCGGACTTTGTTGCCTATGCAAATTCCTATGGCGCACAGGGCCATAGGGTCGAAGCCACTGATGAACTAAAGCCTATGATCGAAAGTTGTTGTAAAGCTGGTGGAGTACACCTGATTGATGTTCCCGTAGATTACAGCCATAACGACCGCATTCTAAATCATGAAATTCCTGAGCTTTCCAGCAAACTTTAATTAGCTCAAATAATACTTACAAGCTAGAGAATTACCTAGGGCCTGTTAACACTAATTAGCCGGTCAGCGATCAGTGAAAAGTTGATGAAGAACTTAAAAACGACATCCAACTTGTCAAATCGACTAAATATTCTTCGGAAACCTTTCAAGCGGCGAAACAGACGCTCTACTTCATTTCGCTTTTTATACATCTCTTTGTCGTACTCCCAAGGTGTCAGTCGATTGACCTTCGGAGGTACGACAGGCGTCATACCTAAATCCAAAACGAGTTGTCGAGTGTCATTGCCTTCGTAGGCCTTATCCATGATGACGCTGGCACCTTCCCAACCGCAGTTTTCTAGCCTTTTCAGCAAGTTACGGCCCTCTGGCGCATCGCCAGATTGACCGGGGGACAAGGAAAAGGTCAGCGCAGTGCGGTCATCTGCCGCTACCATGTGAATCTTAGTTGACCATCCACCTCTTGATTTTCCAATGGCTTGAGGGCCGTTTTTTTAATGCGCCTGTGCCGTCTGGATGGACTTGAATGATCGTACTGTCCAGAGAAACTTCATCCACTTGAATGTTGATCACATCGGCATCTTGAAGGACACCAAAGACATGATCCAATACACCATTTTTAGCCCAGCGATTTACACGGGTGTAGATGCTGTGCCAATTACCAAAGTGCTCAGGCAGCCCTCGCCACTTACAACCATGCTCAGCCACGTACAAAACAGCGTTTATGACCTGGATATTCGGTATTTTGACGTTACCCCGCTGTAAAGGCAGCAGGTGTTCGATAATTTTGAACTGCGATTTTGTGATTTCCATAAACGCAGATTTTATCAAAATTAGTGTTAACAGGCCCTAAGCAATAACAATAAAAAAGGAGATAAACAAATCGGTTCCAACTTTCCATAACAAAAACAAACTCTCCTTCCCCCAATTATAAAATTCAGAGACTTGTCTGTACATTCAGACCGACACCAGAGTAACCTATGCAACCATAAATGACTAGGTGCCGGGATCCCGTGCCTGGATTGCGAACCGATCGTTTCTCATCATCAATCTAGCGGTGGTTTCGCTGGGCGTATTCTCACAGTGCCCACTGGTAGCTTGGTACAGTAGATGATTAGGTTAGTACATTTTCTACATGCTGCCCGGGCCCCTAGTCTCTTTTGTTTTCAAACTAAGCTGTAAAAGCTGTCCTTATCGACAATCAAAAGGGTACACCTCTTGTTTACCTCAAGAGCTAGCCTGCCTGAAACAATCAGCTACACTGCTATCCACACCCATCACCTCAGTTAGCGTTTGGCAGTCTATTGGAGTTTATAAACTCAACTGTTGCAGGCCTTTAACATGTTGATTATAAATAATTTTTTATAAAATCTCGCAAACGACCCAGTATCGGGGCCGATCCTACAGGCATTAGCTCAAGTGCTTGCGAATTCATGTAACCGCATAGTTACGCCCCTCCTTCGACCAATATCCAAGGGTTAACAAATCTCTATCAAGGTAAAACGTGACATTGATCACAAAATGAATAATAATTCGTTTACTTTCTTAAGTCGTCCAATATTATTAATATGCAATTTGTGACAAATAAGCATAAAAATGATTTTTATCTGGATGTTAAGCTTATGAAAACAACAAGAATGGCGGATCTGTTTTGCACAAAGTACTCTCTCAATTTACTTCCTGGCTGTGGCACTAAATGTCTTTACTATAAAAGACGAAATAGTGACAGCTTTGACACTGAAAAAACTCTTCTCAACCAATTCACACAAGTGCTTTTCCCACCTTAATTCTCATAAGAAGCTCGGAGTCTTTACCTATACACACTGACTACTAGCCTAGGTATTAAAAAGGCCGTAATTGACGGATTGGACCCTCAAAACGGCATATATCGCGACCCGTCTATTTTGACGCGGTTCGGCTGTCCCTTTCCCCCTGGGGGGACACAAAATAGATGGGTCGCGTCCAAATAAAATGGACACAAAATTTCAAAAAGGAATGTATTTTTTACAAAGAGCAGAATAAAAATATCAGTTTAATATTAGGACAACCAATCCTGAAAAGAATCGATTTGTATTGGTTGGGCATTACTCTATACCCTATCGTACCAATCGTGAAAATTCAGGCCTAATAGAGCCTTTTAGCTAACTCCTGTACTACAAACTATGGTTTTAATTATGATATCTGCTTCAGCGCCTCTGTCATTGTTAGAAAACCTATATTTATAAATTCAGACAATTTTCAGATCGATAAAACAGGCTGGTTCTATGTAATCCGGTAGCGGTGGGCTTCATCCCCTCAAAGTGCAATACCTTAAATCCGGCAGCTTTACCTATATCGATAGATTCCGCATATTTTTCACGTGCGGAATCATCCAAAAGAATTACACCATCACCCGCTAAGCACACTAAGGATTGTTTAAAACAATTAACCCGATCCCGCCCATCGATAATTACCAGCTGGAATTTTCGATTAAATTTCTTGATCGCTCGGCAATATTTTCCGTCCTCATCAGCAGGCTGCAAAGTCACCCTAGCGTTTTCCGGCAACTGCTTTGCTATAACCTTAAACCAGCTGGGGTTATCCTCTACGCTTTGGATCGAGAGCACGCGCTCCGCATAAAATAGAGTCGAAAAGCCGCTGCCAAATTCAAACACAGACAGGTTGTTGCTCAAGCGCTCCCTTAGGAATTGTATGACCGAATAATTCATCCACGGCACTGCATTACCTTCCGCGTCACAGGGATAACCTCGCTTATAGGATTCAAGGTATCCGGTAACCCGAAGATAAGAAGAATTTCGAAATGTTAACTTGCGAGCAGCAATAAATCGCCAAAAAGGGTTTGCCACAGTATTTAAAACCCCGTAACTACCATTGGGCCGATTATAGCCATATGGCGCCAAAAGCTTCAAGTCAACATTCCACATTTTGCGTCATAGGCAAAAAGGGCGGTATCCCATGGACAGACCTAATCTCGGCGCCAACCGCCCTTCCACTCCCCCTTCATCACACTCGCCCCTCAATCTTCCGCGTCACCATCCAATCTCGACGAAATACTGGCAAGCCAGCGTCTAAGTGCCTTTTCATCGGTAGAACTGACCCCATCCGTCAGTTCATTCTCAACGGCCTTCACACACTCTTTTGCTGTCGCCAGGAGCTTTAGCCCGCTGTCCGTCAGTACCAGCTGTTGAATGCGGCCATGGGCTGCATGGGGAACCCGCGCGACAGTGTCAGCCTTCACCAAATTGCTGATGATAACGCTCACTGTTTGCGGTGTCAGAAATGTCAGCCTGGCGATATCAGCACTCGAAAGGCCCGGGTAGGCGGCGATCATAGTCATCACCGAAAATTGGGGTGGCGTTACAGCGAGATCATCGAGCTGGCGCGCCAGATGGACTTGGTAAGCGTGTGCAGCCTGGCGCAGCAAATAGCCGACATAGCCAGCCTCTCCGCGTTTGCCCTCTCCAGGCGCGGGGAGGCCGGAGACTTGTTCCATATTGGACTTGCGCATAATATCAAAGCTCTTATATAATGATCGAGCTCTTATACTATAGGTAAAGGTCCTCTATGCCAAATGAAGCCAAGACAATGACTTATGACGCATTCAGAAGAACCCAGAAAACCGCCCATGATGCACTGATCACACTTGGAAAGAGCGTTGATGAAGGTGGCCTTGAAAAAGACTTGACCGAACTGGTAAAACTGCGTGTCTCGCAGATTAACAGCTGTGCGTTCTGCATCCAGCTTCATCTAAACATTGCACGTAAGCTCGGGGTCGATGAAGTCAAACTTGGACTCCTGGCCGCCTGGTGCGAAGCCGGTGTCTTCTCTGCACGCGAGCAGGCCGCATTGAGCTGGGCGGAACAGCTCACACAGTTTGAGGGCAAGAGTACCAGCGAGGCCGAACAGCAATATCTTCGTGAAAGCTTTCAGGAACATGAGATAGTACTTTTGACGGTCACCATTGGAACCATCAACGCCTGGAATCGCATCGCACGCGGCCTGGTTTTCGACCCGCCTGTCTGAGATAAGCGCAGATCCCTTCGCAGCCAATATTCCAGGATAACCCGATGTATTGGGTAAACGCATCGGCGCCAGAGTCAAAGGAGCAGAAACCCCGAAATTGCGAAGCAAGTACCAGGCTGAAAAGGAGCTGGCCCAACCAGGCAGCTCACTGTCACCCTACTCCGTAGTGCCCGGGAAGTGCGCCTGGAGGAGATAGGATGGGACAGATATTTCCGGCTGCTTGCCGGGAAATGGGTCGATGGGCAACAGCTGGCTATAGGTGCTGGCGTTGCGTATAAGTATCATTGAGGTATAGTGATTCAGACTTGATCTCACAATTACTGATTTCTCGGAAGACGTCTGTTGGGCCAGGTTCAGTTCGCGAACTCTTCCTTCCAGACCTATTTGCCATCACGCAAGTTTCTCATTGGCGCTCTGCCGCAGTACTTTTTATTCTGATGGCTGCATTCATTGTGGCAGTAATCCAGCAAGTTGCCCAGATCAACTTGTAATTCTTCGACCTTTTTGGCCACAGGAGTATCAACTTTAAAATTGAGTGTCTTTATCTACTTCAACGAGTTCACATTTGCGTTTAAATTCACCAAGCTTATCAATAACCAAAATATTATCTTCGCTAGAGAGTGATGGCTGAGGACAGCTATCTACGTAAACAGAGTAAGCTTTGTCATTTAAATCAATTAGCCATCCATTTTTTATTTCAATCGTATTTTTGGCAATTTTATAGCCAGTTGTATAGTTCCACGGCATACCGCCACTGGCATCTGATTCAGTGAGCCCAAATATTAGCCAATCATTTGTATGCCCCAGATAATGCAAATTATGGATGGCGCTCAATTTAATCTCATAGAAATCTGCAATACTGTCTTTACTAATTAAGAGATGCCTCGTGCCCGATGCATAGATATTTGAAGAAATTAAGAAACTAAGGGCAAGAACTAAATAGCGCATATTTTATAGATACATTGGCTTTATTTATCGCATAATTGCATCATAGGGATCAGAAGTAAAGCACTACTGAAATTAACTGCAAAAACTCTTTGCGGTGAAGAATTCTTTCTATGTAATACGCCGCTCTCAAGGAGACCAGACATTCTTTAGAAAAGCACTTATGGCTTTTGTTGCTCGAATTGCAGGTACAAAAAAGACTCGAGGCCGGCTCTCAGTCAGAAATTCGCAAGAGTCGCCTGCTGTATTTTCTATCTCCTCAAAAAACTGGCTAACCCATTTTTAACGATTCTTTGGATAACCCTCTATTGGCTGAGTCACTGGACCTGGTGTACTTGATATCAGAAAGACTAGGCGGCGCTGAATAATTTTCCGGGCCTTACCCACTTGTGACTCCATTCCCCTTTATTACATCCCATGATAGTGCACGCGTGGTTCAGGTTAGAAGACTGGAGAGCCACATCCCAAAGCTCAAAGGCGTTGATACAGAAGAATGTCAGCTGCTAAGCTAGGTTCAGTTATGTGGCTCATACTATTGGTCAAACTCGCTTATTAAATAGTGAATGAGCACTACACAGCCTTGAGAGTGTGCAGCAGAAGAGGCTTCAATGCCCAGGCTGCACGCCAACAATCCGTTGCGGCGTAGCCTGCAAACCACGTTTTGGGCCAGATTCTTTTCGCAAACATTTATAATACGACCAAAGAAACCTGTGCATAGCACAGGCTTCCAATTTCTATAGGGTTGCCAGTACTGTTATTGCCGTTACGGATGTCCCAACCACCACGAGCACACTGTATATAACCCCCAAGCCACAGAACTTCACTAACGTGAGCGACCAACGCTGTTGGTAAACACGTTTTTGCATCAACAGCAAATAAATCGGCATCCATATCAATAGCACAGCGCTGGTTAAATCAAGCAGCTTTTTCAGTGAGAGCCAATCCTCTCCCAACCATCCAGCAATCTCGCCCAACCCCACATATAGCAGCAAGGCGAAGCAGAGAAACGCATGGCTATGCAGAGCAACGATCAGGTGTTCCATGTAAATTCGGCGTCGCAGCATGTATAGAAACCACAGTAGCAGTGAAAACAACGGCAACAACACCAGTAATGTGGCGGGAATCCCGTGGAAAAAAGCTTCCTTAAAAAGGTTGGGGTCTTCCTTAACCAGACCGAAGTTCTGCTCCGTTTGCTCCGCTATATCCGATAGCCAGGCACTCAGCCTCGGATCGAAATCAAAACCGCTGATTTGCAGTGAGTCCCTTGCTGCTTGTTCGCATTTCTCATAATTACACTCTTGTACCTCAGCAGCTAAGCCCTCTTGCAAGTCATTCGTCGCAGGAGCACCTTCATCAAAGATTGTTTTATCATCCACAGGGGGAAGTGATACCCCTTCATTTTTTCCCCGAAGTTCGTCAATACGTAGTCCTGCCTGCGTCCTGATCCGGACTTGTGCGGTACGGAAACCTTGCTCCAGGACGTTAGAAGACTCAGCGTCCATTTCCCGTTCGAGTTCTGCGATCATTTCGTCGCGAATGCGCTCAACATCCTCGACCGCCTGTGCACTCGCAAATTCATCAGTCACTGAGTCTACTTGCAGAGCGGCCTGCCCCCAGTCTGTACTCAATCGAAGCACAAAAAATGTGGTCAGGCATAGGAAGATAAACAGGCGCACAGGACTGACGTATCGCATACGGCGACCGGCAAAGTACTCCAGAGTGAGAAAGCCTGGTTTCACCATAAGCGGCAACAATGTGTGCCAGATGCGGGAATCAAAAGCAAGTAGGGTATCGAAGAAGTCCCCAATAATGTTGGAAAACGGGCGCACCAGCCCCTTAACCGGCTGCCCGCATTGGTAGCAGTGCGGACCGAGCAGTTCTGTACCACAATTAGCACAAGCAGCTGTGACTGCCCTCACACCTTGTTTCTGATCTTCTATAATATTACTGCGCAACGCCTTTGCAGACTGTGTCAAATCAGCCGCATGTTCGTCTTCGCGACCTGTACCAGTGGTACCCGGCGGCAATTTCGCATTCAGTATGCTCAATGTGATTCCCCAATGATTCTATATTTCGATTTACTGTTTAACTGTCTTGTCGGAAGCGTGCAATAGTGTGAAGCTCGAGTCCCTTGGCACCCAACACTCAGGGGCCATTTACCGACAAGAGCAGGAATCTGGTAGATCCTTCTGGATCCAGTCGCGGCCATTATCTTGTACGAAGGGTGTAAGGAAAGCCATAACTATCGATATCTAGTAGAATCGAAAAGACCAATATTCTTATATCCGCAAAACCCGAAAGAACCTATTCCAGATTGAAGGACTCCAGAGAGAAACTCAGAGCTCTCCATGCTTAGCGTTCGCAAAGTCCAGCACATACTGGGCGGCCACATCTTCAAGACTGAATACGAGTTATTAGGACCGGCGTTAAATTAGTACACCCAGGCCCTATTTCTTTCGTAGAGCCACTTTAGCATGTCTCATTATACGATGAGTTTTGTGTGAATCAAAACATCAGCCTTGATTTGGCTAAGAGGAATTGTTTGAATCGCAGGCATAAAAGAACCGACCCAAGGCCGGATCTCGTTGGGTAGTGCGGAAAAGCTACATGCTAGGGCCTGTTAACACTAATTTTGATAAAATCTGCGTTTATGGAAATCACAAAATCGCAGTTCAAAATTATCGAACACCTGCTGCCTTTACAGCGGGGTAACGTCAAAAT
>NZ_JBFRBC010000030.1:0-24907 GCF_040932045.1 Microbulbifer sp. TYP-18 | reverse complement strand
TCCAGGTGAAAAAACAAACAATCTCAGGGTTGTTTTGGTCAAATTCAGGCCCGCACCAGAAAATACTGATACTGCCGTAGCGATTGTTGAGTTATTCAGACGTTCCTTAGTTAAACAAGCGATACTTATCCCTGTTTTGGGATTGTATAATATTACTATTGGGCTATTAGTATCTGGATATAGTATTATATCCCAACATATTAGCGAACTAGCGCTGGAAACGCGGTTTTTTGCATATTCACATCGGCTTGCAGATATATTGATCGGTCTATCTATGTGTGCATTTGCATTCGGATGTCTATCGATTGCTAGAGCCAAGTTTACTTTTGCTACCATGTTGGCATTTGGTTTAACTTGGATTTCAGCCGGTATATTTGTTCTTAATAGTCCTCTCCATGATATCTATGGGTTAACTACTATATTGCTCGTAGTCCCGGTACTTTTTGCATTGGAAATGAGGGATTATTACAGGTCTAAGAGATTCCAGAATATTGCTGTGCTAGTTACCTTAACACACGTCATTTTTTTTTGGTTCTATAGTTATGGGTTTATGCCTACTGGATTTAAAGGGCTAACCCAGAGAATATGGGTATTTATTACCTTATCTTGGTATGGCTTTGCGGCTTATCAATTGGTAGCTGTAGCTAACAAGTCAGGTAAATCGGATACTGAAATGCGTGCCGTTACCGAAGGCGTTGGTGCGTCAAGTTAGGCTTGACGCTTATTACGGTGTAAAAGCCCCCGTCGAGCAGGGTTTAACCAACTACCCAAACCGGCCACCGAGCCGGTTTTTTATAGTTGGAGATAGATATGGGCTTTACTGCTATCGTAAGCTTCCCCTATAAGTAGACAGTTTCAAACCTAGCGCATTCTGACAAACTATGGTCAGGAGGCCGACAGTACACCTATGACGAGCACAACCCAGGGTTTTTGAGCTGTCCCCGCCGGTTCTGGCCGGCACGGTGGTGGCCGAGCCGGGCATTTACAATTTCGATATTGACTGCTTTCCCTACCATAGTGAAGTAATCCGTGCCGAGGCTGCCTGATTACGATCCACTGGATGTGCCTGCGTCGCGGGTGCGGATCAATGACTGGCGCCATACACAAAGGGAAGCACCTTTGCTGGTGGACGGCTTTTACCTGGGTGTGGATCGGGAGAGTCTGCGCTGGATGAAATTGCGGTTAGACCGCTGGGGTCAGATGGATACCGCAAGCAGCGCCCAGGTGACCGCCGAGAGCTATCAGCTGTGGCTTGCTCAGAATGACCTGCGCAATGTCTGGAAGAAAAATCCCGGCACAGTGCCGCACTGCATGAGGCGGCGCAGGTGTTTAAGCGTGACGATACTACGCTGCGGGAGCTTAAAAACTGGCGCAGTTAAAAACCCGGCAATAGTAGAATTACCGGGCAAGTGTTTTTCCAAGTTTACCAATAACCGTGTACCAAATTCTGTGTTTCAAGGATGTCGAGCTTATCACGTTCATAAGCACGCGTGTCGTATAGCGCATTACCGAAGACGGTTGTGCGCGCATTGCAACTACTTAAATCTGAATCTATTGACCTTCTACCACGCCCATTATATTGGCAGGGCAAGATAATCGCTACGACACCCAATATCGCCGAGATACTCGAGAAACTCCTATCATCAATTCGAAGTATGCGATAATCCGGGGTGCCGTTGGCAAAGTCGGTTGCATATCTTCCAATGACATTGCTATAGCCACCCCAATTAAGGGTTAATCGGACATCTGAATCCGTCATGGTATAGAAAGGAAGGCTGTCAAAGATATTTCGAATATTTCGCTGAATTTCCCGAAATCTTAATGCCTCCGAAATCAGGGTAATAAATCGAAGCATTGCACGGGCTTCGCTTCGCGTTAAATTGGTGGAGCCCTGCGTATGCAGCGATAAATTTATAAGAGAATTTACAACGCTGGTGGGACTGAACTGGAAAGCATCACTGGTTCGGCCTTCACCGCCTAATTGGGCGATTCTTTCCAATGTTGTGTAAGTGCCATCTTGATTGAGTTGCACTGTTGTAAAGGCCTCTTGGCCGGCTATAGAGATAGTTTGCGGGGCTTGGGGATCGTTTAATCGATAGTAGCGGTTTTCAACTAAAAATCCATGAATATATAAGTTATTGGGGTCCATAATGAAGCGTGGGGTTTCAGCGTCGGTTAAACCGGCTATATCCAGACCCTGAATCCTGATTGCTCGATAAACTGAAGTAGAATCGCCACGTAACACGCGTAAGCTGGTGCCGGATTGCTGTATCTGGCTCACTTGAGAGGTAAGATTGGCATTGTTTCTAATAGAATTCAGTGAAGTTACGTAAGATTGCGCACTAGTTAGGTCCAAGTTCTGTTCGATAGTATTATCGACAGAAAAGGCTGAGACTGAAAAAATTAATATTGAAACTGGAAAAATAAAATACAGTAGTCGCTTCATAATTGAATACCTTATATATTCTATACAGAATGGATAAGCGCCTGTAGAAAAGTCCTTTTGGTGCAAAGCCTGATTTGGCTAAGACCCGTCTTTTGGGATCGCTTTGGACAGCTGTGCCCGTTGTGAAATAGACGGGTCGAGATTTATACCCTTTTATGGATTGTCTTGGTCGTAGCGTACGGCGATTACTGAACTTGGATTAGTACTGCGGCTTATGCAAAGGTCAATCGTTTTGCCTACCGCAAGTGATGCAAAAACTGCCTGAACCATTTGGTCAAGAGTGGCTCTTTCGGAAAGGCTAGCACCTCCCTGTATTGTATAGACTGCATCAGTGCTGCTATTGCCAAAGTAGAAACGAAAGAAACTGCCACCAGAGACGGATGGATATACAGTGGTGACATCAAAATTATGAATATAAATATTGTTATCGGCAACACAAATATCTTCAAAGAGCTGTAAACCTTGAGCATTGGCGAAGGTGGCTGAAAGAGTTGAAAGAAAGAAGAATCCGAACTTAATTGCTGCTTTCATAACGATACTACCTGTTTTTAATCTAAGGCAAATAATCAGTTTTATAACAACTGATATAATTTATTATGAATCAGGAATAAATTCATTGCAATGGATAATAATTTTATTCTTGAAGAATCACAATTCGAGACTTTTAAATTCATTTACAATAAATTGCTTAATAGCTCCAATAAATATTTTTAATTGGCAGTTATAAATTATCGGATGGCTATCGTGGCTTTACAGTGTAAATGTAATTATACGTAATTGTGGATTGCTGAATGATTTCAGAAATTATTTGCGGATGTGTCTTGATGCTTGAAGTCTATGGTGGTGTTCTTTGAGCTGGATTGTTTCAATCCTCTATATAGTCGGCGCTTACAGCTCTTATCGATTAATCCTATTTGTAAATCTTTCAGTTGAAATAATTTTCCAACTTGGTTTCCTTTAAACGGCCAATCGAGGCTATTAGTGCGTGCTGCGCTCTCCAAGATATTTTTGCATAGGTTCGTTTCGGTGCGGCCAATGGCCGTGTTTTTCTGTTTACTGATAACGACAGTTAAGGCTGTGCAGTAATGCAAGCGTGACGATGTCACGCTATGGCAGCTTAAGAATTTCACAGGCGAGGGTAGGCAGGGGTCTAAATGACGCCCAAAATTGGGGCTTAACCCGATTTTTATCGTTTAGATTTGGCGCTAAATAGTGCAACACAGCCTGTTATTTCAATATGATAGCTTGAAAATCTATCCGCAAGGTGGCTCTCCAAGTCTTCCCTGCAGTCTTCCGTATTGGAAAAAATGCCTTTGTTGTTGTAAATGGCCATTAATTTCCTTGCGGCGGCATTCTTGTGAACGCCCTTTGACAAAATCGTAGAGCCAAACACAGTGCCTGACGGTGAAAGTTTGGTGATAATGTGATCCAGGGCCGATAGCTTCTTGGGTAATCGACCCGGTAAGCAGTGAAACAGGTAGTTAAGGGAGATCGAATCAAATTCAGGGGTTGCTATATCGATTTCATCGAGGACATTACATTGAAATTGAATTGGGTTATAGCGGGCAACCCGAGTGGCCGTAAAATCCAAACTGTTTTGATTCAGATCCATTAATCCCAAGCGAATATTCTTGGATGGGAATCGGCATTTATCCAGGAAATATCCTGTGCCGACACCGACATCCAGGTGGTTTGATGTAAGGTGTTGATTGAAATGCTCGAGAAGTCTGGGAGTAGGACACTGCCAAATAAATCGATTGGACAGCCCCAAGACCCATAGATCATACAGCCATAGAACGGACTTGGAATAAACCGCCTGTCCCTGTTCAACTTCCTTTGTAATGGCCATATGCATCCCCCGCCAGTCTGGTTGTTGGATCGGTGACTATACCGTACTGACATATTGTATGCAGCTTATTTTTATAACAATTCTCCCAATTAGGAATGGGGCGTTTTAATGCTGGAAATTCAGTCTCGCCAAAACCTCCATAAGTTTGCATGGTCAGTCGAGCCAATCGGTGCACGTTGCGGTGTCATGGATATTTTTTACACATATTCTGTGTGATTTGGCCAATGGTCGCGCCTTCCTAATGACCGACGACGACAGTTTTTGAGTGCTGCACCCGAAAATTGAGGTTGCGGTAAAGGCGGCAATGCAATTCGCTCTTACATGCCGCAGGTTAAGCAAATGGCACTGGCCGTTGGCGCAAAGTAATTACAGTTCTGGACGGTGTTGCCGGCGCTAAACCGATTGACCCGGCGCCTGGGGTTTGAGCCCCATCGCACCGAGGGTGATTTTACGATCTGGAGGATGCCACTTTGATTGATTTTAGCGACAAGGCACTGATGCCGGAACTGCCTGGTGCAGGAGAATTTGAAACCTTTCAGCCTTTTGGATTGAGGCGGTTATTCCATAAGGGTGGTGACAACAAAATCAAAGCGACCGCCGACGAAAAAGCTTTTGCGAATGTGGTGGCGCGAAAAGCGATGAAGGATTAATGTACAGCACCGCGATTGTGCCCAGGTCAGAGGTAGTGAAGCGGATCAAGGCGGATCGCGCCTACCTGGAGATGGTGGCGGGCCAGTTGGGGCTGCCGGCGGCCGGAGAACTGGAGGTGCTGCACGAGTTGAACCAGCTCGACAGCAGTGGCTTTGAGAAGCTATGGGCGATTACCGCCCCCACAGACCCGGAGGTGATCCGGGTGCAACGCAATGGCAAGAGTGCCTATTACCGGGTCAATGATCCGGCGCTGCTGCGGGGTATGGCGCACCTCTCCAGTGATGGTCTCAACTGGCTGCCGATGCGTGCCGCCCGCTGGTTCAAGCGCTTGCTGACCACCGGTGTGACCAGCAGCCCGGACTTTATGTTGCGCAACCTGGTGCGGGATGCGGCCCACGGTTGGGCAATCAACAAGGATGGATTCGTATTCGGCAAGGACACCTTAAAAGGTATCAGCGCCGCCTATGCCGAGGACGAGCACTACCGCGAGCTGATGTTTACCAACGCTTCCTTCCAGGGGGGGTACGTGCATGGCGCAGACCCGCAGGCCACAGCCCCATTGATCCGCCGCACCCTGGCGAAAAAGGGACTTTCCCGCGCGGAGATCGACAACCATATGGACAGCGTGATCGGTGTCGGGGAGTTCGGCTGGGCCAAGGTTCAGAATGTCTGGCAGAAGTATCGTGAACTGGGTGACAAGCTGGAGAACGCCAATCGCCTGGCCACCTATAAGGCGGGCCTGAAAACGGGCAAGTCCAAGGCACAGGCCGCCTTCGAGGCCACGGACTTGATGGATTACTCGCTGCGCGGCAATTGGGCGGCGATGAATGTGCTGACGGATGTGGTGCCCTTCCTGAATGCCCGTCTGCAGGGTTTGTCAAAACTGGTGCGCGCCGCCGACTTGAAAGGGGAGGGGCATAAACCCTGGTCCTGACGAGCCGACCCGCTGGTAGTCAAAGCGGTGGCCAAGATCGCCATGTTTTCGGCGGTGCTGGCGCTCTTGAATGATGACGATGAGCGCTACCAATCGCCGCCGGATTGGGAGAAAGACGCATACTGGCACTTCTTTGGGGGCGAACATCACTTCCGCCTGCCGAAGCCTTTTGAAATCGGCATTAGCGCCGGCACGATTCCCGAACGCATGATGCACACCTGGATTTATCACAGAACACCGTGACAAATTGACTCAGCGTCGCACACTCAACCAAGTCAGCCGGCGCCTTAGCAAATTACGCAAGCGACGCGAGGGAATTTTAGCCGAAGATATTCCACGTAAGGCTAAGCAACTAAAACTGGATGCGATTCAAAAGCGGATCAATGCGGTATCAGCAAAGGCATCTCAGAGTACTGAAGCTATTTTTAATAGCTTAATTATATCGACTTGTCATGCATCCATGGTGGCTGGTGTGCTCACAGTATTGAATGTGTGTTAAGTCATTCCCCTAACCTTATGCAGTTCACTTTGTCTCTGGGTGTAATGGCGTGTAATTGACTTTTTTGAAGACTTATCGAAAATTCCCGATCGCTAATTTCAGCAATTTTCTAATAATTTATAAAAGGGCATCAATATGGCCGATAAGAACGCTCAAGCTCCCGAATCTGAAAGTACCGCTTCGGACGATCCACTTCCCGGACACAAAGGAATTCCCTGCAGCTTCGGCGAAGGACGCAATAGCGACGACTACGATTTTGACAAGGCGGGGGGGGATGCCTACGAGCTACTTGTGGCCTGTGGGGACCGCAATCTGATCACCTTCAACATCTCCCACGATAAGGTCGGCCACGATTCGCGCTGGTACTCGGGTCTCAAACAGGGCACCGTAGACGGCGGGCACAGCGACCATCACAGCCTGTACGTGAGCGGTGCTAGCTACAGTGGCAAGTATCCGCCAAAGTATTTCTGGGTTCGCGCCGGCAAAGTTGACAAGGACGGTGAAGCGCCGTCCCAGTGGTCATCGTACCTGCGGTGCTCGTTCGGCGATGGTCGCAACAGCTGTAACTTCGACTTCGACCAATGGCAGGGGAAAGCCGGCAAGTTCGAGATTGATATTGCAGTAGCGGACCCCAATGCTGTTGAGTTCAATATCTCCCACAACAAGGTCGGTCACGACACGCGCTGGTACAGCGATCTGCGCAACGAAAGCCAAATCCCGAACTCCAAAAATCCCAAGCATACGCCCGGGCACAAGATTTACGTCAGTGGTGCAACCTACTCTGGCAAGTGTTCACCCGGACGTTTTTGGACATTCGTGAAGCCTCTGGCCGAACGCAACCCCGTGGAGACGCTGAGCGAAAAGAACGCGGCGGAAGTGATTCAAAAGCTCTCGCCGTGGGTATTCGCCGACAAGAACGCTTCGTATTACATGACCGATGTAGAGGACTACATCAAGGCATCCAAGGTGTCCGTGGTCCACGACCACGTAGTCGTCAAAGTGTTCGACGAAGCACTGCCTGTGTTTCGCGATCCCGCAATGATGCCGGGCGGCACTTCTCAGGTGCTTGTGTCTCCTAACATTCGCGGCGGTAACCACGCCGCGGTGGTGGGTAACACCATGCCGGTGTACGCAACGCTGCTGGCGGTCCCCAAAGACAGCGACCACGTGGACATTGTGTATCGCTACTTCTGGGCATTTCAGGGACAGACGTTTCTCAGCATTGGCGGCCACGCGCCCAACTCCGCTCACACCTCGGATTGGGAGAGCATCGTGGTGCGAGTACCCAAGAAAGACTGCCTCAACCCAATCAACTACTGGACGTCACGTCACGGAACCCTTCGAGAGTCACCCGGGCTCGTCGACACCATGTCTAAATTCAGCCTCTCCACTCGCCATGCGGGTGGTCCCGCCGGGAATGACGTGGGATGTTTCTACTCGGCACAGAACACCCACGCGATTTACTCGAACTCTGGGGACACCACGGTGGAGGTGGTCACGATCGACTACCATCGCACCAGTAACACCTGCCTGAAGGGAGGCGCTACCAAGGTGGTGTACTCAAACGTATACCCGGAACTTGCCAAACCCAACGCAGACCTCTACCAGCTGCTCAAATGGCCTCACGATTGGGGACTCCACGTTCCGGGCGGCCCGGGCAGTATCTCCGACGATCCCGCTGTCACGAAGTCCTGGAAGACAGCAAACGGGCGAAGGGACTGGACGTCCAGTAAGGCGTAGCTGGCGAAATTCCAGACTGAACGCCTCCTGGGCGCGAAGCAGTGCAAGCGCGGCCGGGGGGCGAAAAGTCGGTTGGTCGATGTCGGATTTCGAGAACAAAAAAAAGGGCCCGAAGCGTGCTCGAGAGCACTGCCACGGGCGGTGTTTGCCAACAAAGTTTTCGCGTCCACTGATCAAGCGGCCAGGGATTTACACTCGGCGGCTGCGAGAAATTGACTCAGCGTCGCACACTCAACCAAGTCAGCCGGCGTCTGAGTGAATTACGCAAGCACGCGAACACATTTTAGCGGAAGATATTCCAGTAAGGGTAAGCAGCTAAAACTGGGTGCGATTCAAAAGCGGATCAATGCGGTATCGGCAAAGGTATCTCAGAGTACTGAAGCCGTTTTTTAAAGGCTAGTCATATCGATTTTCCATGCCATACATTGCCACAGTTTCCGTTCAAAAGGTTGAGCGTGAGTAAAGTCACCACCCCACCGTGATGCGGTTCACTATATATCAGGTTGTAATGGCGTGTAATTGATTTTTGATGATAAATTATATGAAATGCGGGGCAGATAATTGAGGGATTTTTTAGCTGAGATAAAGAAAAGCAACAAAGCCTTTTTATAGCTCAGATTCAGCTTGTAGGTGCATATCTTTAGTGGGGTAGAGAAGGCGGCTAGTTGCCAGTAGGCTTCGAGCTTTCTAAACGGGAAACGATGATTATCTATGGTGTGGCCCGTAATGAACGGTTGAGAACTTTAACCGGAAATGATCCGCTAACATGAGAAAGAGAAAAAATATGGGAAAAATACTATGAGTAGAATTTTAGCTTTATCACTCATATTTATATCTATAAGTTGGATTGGTTCAGACCAAAGCTGACACATCTTCTTGAAAAGAAGGGGGTTACCGGTTTTGATGAAGGTGACCAAACCTGAAACCAAAACCAAGGATAAACCCCATGATTGATACTAAGAATTGCATCATTAAAAACAAGTTTGGGTTGCTTAATCTTGAGCAAGCACTCGGCAGTATCTCCAAATCCTGTAAGTTGCTCGGTGTATCGCCAGATACCCTTTGATGATACCAAGAGGCGGGTTGCAGTTCCGGCGTGGACGCGCTGCTGGAGAAGAATCGACGATGACGGCCAATGTAAGAGAAAACAATGAACTGTCCAAATTGCCAAGTTAAACTTAGTAATTCGGCTCTAAAGCAGGCCTATTTTGCATGCTCTGAATGTGGGCGTAGCTTAACGGTACGAAATTTTGGATTTTTCATATGGACTACATGTATAATTTTGCCATTTGTTTATTTAATAGTTGATAGCCTTAAGATAGGTAAAGCTTCCTTATTTTTTATACTTCTCAATACTGTCATTGTGTATCTTTTCTCAGCTAAATTCTTTTTGAGATTAGAAATAAAAGAGCCTCGGCAGTAAAATTAGTGGGCCAATTTCACCTCTTACCACTTTGGTATTTATATCGGAAACCTATTTCAGCAATACTATTTGTCAAGTCTTGGAAAAGCGGACTAATATTTTTTATTCACGCTAAATAATATTAATTAGAATACTTCTTTTATTTGGTACTTATGTCTAAATTTTATTGTCTTCTACGTGAGGTGTTTTAAGAGAAAAAATGTAGAGGAATGGAAAAGGTTGGTACAATAGTAATTCGGAAATTTTAACCCTGTAACTCATAAATCTGTAATTCTATAAGATTATTTATGGCAACTTAGGGCTGCCTAAGATGCGTGATAAATACTAATTATTAGGTCGCAGGCATTGATTTGCCAGAGTTGAAATTGTCCGAGGTGTTATTGTATTTCATAATGTATATATAGGATTATAATTTTGAAAGAACTGACCATAAAAAAATTTCTGCAAAATACTGTGTTGAAAAATTTTGTCTGTGGCATGACTTTAATCTGCGCATCGACATCGGTTCAGGCTGATACGATAAGTACAAAAATAGACCTGGGTGCACCGTTTCCCTTTAGGATGGAAGATGGAGTTAAACACGAGGTGGATTTAGATATAGGGTATAAATTCGATTCCATCGAAAAGGTTTGTATCAATGCTGAACCTAAAAATGGAGATGCCACGACGGCATTTTTAGAGGCTCGGGGCGAGCCTGTAGATCCTCCCCTTCTGTCTGTTGGCATATATTCCATAGTACCGATCGTTTATTCCGTTGATGCTCCAACTCCAGAAAACCCCAATCCTTCGCCACAGATAGGAAGCATCATATTTTGTGACAGTACAAATGGCGTCTTGCCGAAAAACTTTCTCGATGGAGAAGGTAAGTTTACGCTCGGTGTGTCCGGTGGTTATATGGAGTTCTGGGACTTTGAGCTGGTTGTCGAGGGTGATGTCTCTGATACCCAGTTGGCGATTTTGCTAGACGAGCCTGCTCAATTTTCTGTGCCTTCCTACGGAGGAAGAGTCAACTATGATGCAAGTATTCGCAATTTAGACTCTACACAATCTTTGGTTACATTAAAACAATGGAGCGTACTAAAATTTCCCAACGGGGATGATTATCCCATTCATAAATCACGAGATATCGTGTTGAATTATGCTGAGGCAAAGGACTTTACTCGAACTTATCTCAACATACCAGCTTGGTTTGAGGCTGGGGATTACGAACTGATCTGGTATGTCACTGATCCAAGCACTGGGACTCGGGTGAAAGACAGCCTGTATTTCACAAAAAGCGCTGATTAAGTCCCTTTTTCAACCTTTTATAAAATGATAGGCTCAGAGTAAAAGTTTGTCGTTTTTTACCTGCAACCTGATGTACTTTCTCCATTAGAAGCAGGTGGCTGATTTCGATAAAGTGAGATCAGCTCCCGCACCAATTCCGTCTCTTGCCCCCATGATACTCATACCCGAGGCCAGTACCTAAAAGCAGCTGGTCCAGTTGTTAACTCAGGACATGGAGGTCTATAGTGGTGACCTTGAGTGATCAATTAATGTACAAAATTCTAAAATAGTGGGCAAGGCGCTTGATATTGGGCAATTCCAAACACCCAGCTATCCCCTTATTAGAGGGCCACGAGCTGGCAATTATCCGCTATTGATTGCGCCTCTATGTCGCCATGAGAGCGCGTTTAATTGTGGCTTTCAGCCCGGCACCGTTGAAAGTATCTCCGAGGGCCCGATAATATTTTCCAGCCTGCAGTTTTTGCGTATTGCTCACTTGCCGGCCCCGGGTCGGTTTTCCTATATCTGCGACCCCGGCAATTGCCCTTAGCCTGATAAGGAGGTTAGTGTTGATTCCCGCCAGAGTTGCCGTATACTGGATTGTGATGGGCACTGAAGGGCAATGCTAGGGAAAAATTCGGCCGTGCCGGGAGAAGGCACAGCCTGCTCATAATAATAAATGCCTGCGCGCTTAGTCAACGCAGGCCCCAGGCCGGGAACTATATTCTCTATGCAGATACTTAACTATTTCCAGGAAATGTTTCGAATTGCAGCTGAAGGGCAAGCTCAGGGTATTTTGTTTTGGATTTCAGTATATATATTCGTTATCTGCACATACTCTTTGTGGTTTCAGGTTCGCAGCAGAAGCTGGCCTTCGACGAAAGGCAGGCTTGCGAAACTGGGAACAAAAAAATTAGGAGCGAGCGAATGGGCAATTTCGGACCAGGACTATATTGGCGACGCGCTTTATACTTATTCAGTGTCGGGCAAAGAATATGAAGGATCCAGAATATCCCCCTGGGTATTTGTAGCCAGCCATAACGCACGGTTCCTGTTGGAGAAGCAGCAAGCCAGTATCCAGGTTGATCCTAACGGATGGGTGAAAGTCTATTACAATCCCGGAAATCCCAAAAAAAGCTTTTTGATAGTCGCTGGAAAACTTGGGATTGTTGTTACCATGCTGGTAAGCATAATACCCTTTGTTCTTTACTGGTCAAAATTTTATGGATAGTGCGCATAGCCAGTATCCGCAGAGACAGTCTCCAATCGCCTTAGGTGCAATAGTACAATCGCTTTATAATGCGATATATATCATTTAACCGGCGCGGGGTAAGTTCCCGCACCAGGTAGCCGTAGAGCCAGGGCTTCGCGAAGAGAGCGCTTAGTAAATTATTTCAGCTGAAGGTATCCCGGCTAAAATATTTGATCGCCTAAATCACCTCCAAACCCGACGGGTGGAGTTTTTTACTGTTTGACAGTTCTGTATCCGTAGTGTGAAGAAGAACGCCCACTTAAATGACAACTAATTATTCGCGATGGATAAGGCTTTAGCCAGGGTTTCCTTGAATTTTGGGAAATTCTCAATTTGGGGTAGATGCCCTAAGCCATGTAATTCGTATAATGTTGCATTGGGTATTATTTTAACGGCTTTTTTGCCCAGCAGATCAAACCTACCCAATTCATAATCGACGCCTGGTTTTTTCCAGTTCCTCCCTGGTGCTGTGCGATCCCGGGTGCCAATAATTAATGTGACTGGAACCACAAGATTTTTGAATTCGGTAATTACCGGTTGAGTGAAAATCATGTCATAGGTTTTGGCATTAACCCATGCAAGCAGATCCTTATCAGGTCCTGACAGCTGTCCAATTTTGTAAGTAATAAGTGATTCATAAAGATCCTTCCATTTGCCATCGTAATAATTTCTTCTCTGGTAGTTCCTTATCTTCTCAGCAGTATTCGATAGTTCATTCTTGTAGAAAAAATCAATGTCTTTGTATTCTACGTACTGTAAATAATTCTCGAGTCCTATGGGATTTATCAATATCAATTGCTGGGTAATTTCAGGGTATAATAAGGCGAAGCGACTGGCAAGCATTCCACCCATTGAATGACCGACAACAATAGATTTTTTAATGCCTAAAGCTGCCATTAATTTCCTGGTATTGTTTGCTAGTGCTGCAAATGAATATTGATAGCCGGGTGGCTTTGAAGACTTGCCAAATCCAATTTGATCCGGAATCAGCACGCTATACCCTTGGGACTTCAAGAACTTTGCTGTCGATGCCCAGTAATCGCCTATAAAGTTTTTGCCGTGCATCAAAGTAACCACCGGCTTATCCGGATCGCCTTCAAGGTAGGTATAGGCCATTTTTAAGGTTGTATTTTGTGATTCAAATGGGAAGTAATTTACGTCAAACGTATAGCGGTAGTTACTCAACAGTGCATCGTAGCTGAGTTGTGATCCATCTCTTTGCGGTTGTGCGTAAGCAGATTGAAATAGTAATCCGAGTAAGAAAAAATTAATCAGATTGAATTTGAGCATAGATTCCTCGGCAATAATGGCTAGGGCCTGTTGACACTAAGTGAGATAGCCCTGCTGCTACTGATTTTGTGGCCTGTAAGGCAGGAATAGCGCTGTGTGGTGGATCCAAATAAGCAATTTCTAACGCCGCAGGGCGCGAAACCAGCGGCAGGGCCTCGGGTTGTGCCAGAAAAGGCGCCACTCTTCGTTGCTCGTCGCTCATTTGAACCAACCAAACCGGGCTCTTCTTGCCTCGATTGGCACCTTTTCTGTCACAACGGGGCCAGCTCAGTTAGTGTCAGCACCCCCTAGCTCTATTGACTCGTTGAACGGAAAGGGCGTCGCAATAGGCTGCCAGCTTGATAGCTTACGACAGCGGGATAGGCTGGAGGTTTCAATTGATCCTGACTCGGTTGGCCGCCGTTGGTAATTGACCGCAGTGGCGAAGTAGCGCCTCCTTTGGCGTCAAGATCTGGTTAAAAAATGTACATTCCGGTCTTATAAACACCGGGTGAGCATAGGATCATCGAAGGCTGGTGGGAAATGGCGTGGGCACAGCTGCTGTGGGTACTGATGAGGCCGATAAGAGGAGGACGAGACAGATAGACAGATTCCCGGCGGTATATTGCTGCCCGTTAGCTCAATATTCAGGTCGTGCCCATAAGTTTGGCTGTATCCTATTTTGTCTTGCTGTCGTGACGCTTAGCCCGCTTCTCCATAAATTCACCCATTCAGAACTTCTCGACGTTCCTTATGGTGCGATGGCTTTGGAAGTTTAGTTTTGCGCATTGTATTCCGAGGGCCCGTTCCAGGGTGGCTTTTTGTGCGTGAAGGCTGTAAGTGTCTGCTCTCCCTCAAGTAAGGGCATTACATAGAGCCAGTGGACCGCACGCATCTGACTGCGGTCCCTCTTCTTTCTGCCAACCCCATCGTTTGCTGCAGGTCCGGTTGTGCTTCGATGATGAACTTGACACTTGATCTTGACAGTCACACTGTATATATTATCTGTCATGAAAGAGAACGAGCGTTTATTCACCCTGGATGAACTTGGGAGTCTTGTGGATCTGCCAAGGCGGACGGTGCGGTATTACATCCAGATGGGGCTGGTGGATCGACCTGAAGGCGCCGGCCGCGGTGCCCACTATACGACCCAGCATCTTGACCAGCTCCTGGAGATTCGAAAGTGGCAACAGGCGGGGCTGTCCCTAGACCGTATCCGGGAGTTGCTCAGTAGGCGGGGGGAGGAGGTCCTAACGCCTCCGCCCAGACCGCGTCAAAAGGGCTCAGTAGAGGTTTGGAGCCACGTGGTCATCAATGACGGCGTGGAACTCATTGTTGATCCGAAGAGAGCGAACCTGACACCGGAAGAGGTTCGGGAACTCGCTACAGGAATAATGAATCTTTACGAAAAAACCTGCTCAGGCAAGGAGTAACCTTCATGACAACCGCCGCTGCTGTACTCGAGCCCGTAGGTGAGGCACGTGTTGCCCTTGAGTCCGTTGATGTCCAGTCGAGTTTACGAGGTTTGTATTCGGAAGTTCTTGTAGCGCAGGCCTATAGGAATCTGGAGAACATCAATGTCGAGGCGGTCTACACCTTTCCTCTTCCGTTGGACGCGGTGTTATTGGACCTGGTGCTGGAGCTTAATGGGAAGACGCTGCGCGGCGTGGTACAGCCTAAGGCCGAAGCTGAGGGGAGCTACGAGGACGCCATTGATGAAGGTGATTCCGCTATTCTTTTACAGCAACTGGAGCCAGGCGTCTTTACATTAAATGTCGGCAATATTCTGCCCAACGAACATGCTGTTGTCCGCTTCAGATATGCCCAATTGCATCGTTGGCAGGGCAAAAACCTTCGGTTTCATCTTCCCACTACGATTGCCCCCCGATATGGGGAACCCGCCGCTTCTGGAATGGCTCCTCACCAAATACCCGAGTATGCGTTGTCAACTGACCATGGATTTTCACTCGTTGTTCAAATCCATGGTGCGCTGGCAAAAGCGGATTTCGATTGTCCAACACATCCAGTTGCTGTATCCAATAGTGACGGTGCCAGGGAAGTATCCCTTTCGGGAGGAAGTGCTTTGATGGACCGGGATTTTGTGCTGGTTATGGAAGAGCCTGCTGAAGCAGAAATTGAGGGATTCTACGCGCCCGATGATAAAGAGTATGTTGCACTCGCGTCCTTTCACCCGCAAATCCCAGAGGATGTACCAGAATCACCTCGCTGTGTGAAGTTGGTGGTGGATTGTTCCGGTTCGATGAGCGGGGATTCCATTGCACAGGCTAAGGCGGCCCTCCGCGAAATTATTTCTTTGCTCAAACCGAACGACTATTTCAATCTAATAACATTTGGATCGACGTTTAACCTGCTGTTCCCTGAGCCGGTCATTGCCAATGAGGACAACATCAGGTTAGCTGCACAATTTGTGGAGCAGATAGATGCCACTATGGGTGGCACAGAAATCGGTGCGGCGCTGACTGCCGCCTATCGGTGCGGAAAGATTGAGGGTCTGCCAGCAAATCTTCTGCTGATTACCGATGGTGAAGTCTGGAATCACGAACAAATCGTTAAGGATGCGCAGAAATCAGGCCATAGAATATTTTCAGTTGGTGTAGGCAGTGCTGTCTCTGAAGCATTTGTCCGCAGGATAGCTGAGACAACCTCCGGAGCCTGTGAACTGGTATCTCCCCGGGAAAACATGTCGGTGCGCATCGTGCGGCATTTTCGACGAATTGGCCAGGCAAGAGCCGAATCAGTGCGTATTGAATGGCCAACGGACACAAGTCGTCAGTTTCCGGGTGAAGTGGAGACAGTGTATACGGGCGATACACTTCATGTATTCGGTTGGTTTCCTGAGATTCCCGTTGGAAAGGTGCGGCTGGTTATGGCTTTCGGAGATGGTTGTACGTTCACCCAGGAGGTGACCATTGCAACGGAGCGCACAAAAAATGAGATATTGCTTACGGATCTGCCCAGGGTAGCGGCTAATGCCCGTTTAACCACGCTAGAAGCCAGGGAAGCCACGGAGCTGGCAGGGCGCTATAAACTGGTGACAGAGCATACGAGTTGTGTTTTGGTGTTTGCTAGGGAAGAGGATCAAAAATCAGGAGAGGTTCCTGCGCTTTGCAAGGTACCCCAGGTCTTGGCCGCGGGTTGGGGCGGTATGGGTAGTGTTAAACACTGCGCTATGGATCTGGATGAGCCGTTCATGCGAAAACGCAAAAGCGCTATGCGTGTAGATTTTAAGCAAATGGAATTGTGCGATATGGACCTGGACTGTCTGGATACTCCACATTTCCTGCGCCAGGAAACGTCGATGAATGTTCACCCGCTGGTTGCGTCACTGAATGCACGTTATCCAGA
This sequence comes from Microbulbifer sp. TYP-18, assembly GCF_040932045.1. NCBI lineage: Bacteria > Pseudomonadati > Pseudomonadota > Gammaproteobacteria > Cellvibrionales > Microbulbiferaceae > Microbulbifer > Microbulbifer sp. TYP-18. The sequence goes on along the minus strand of NZ_JBFRBC010000030.1, from coordinate 8,212 downwards.
TACCAACGCTGGGACACTGGACATTGCAACAATCGCTGAACTGATGGTACTCGGATTGGACCATAAAGCTGCCGAAGCTCTGTCTGATCGCATCGGCACGCGGCTCTCTGAACGGGATATTGTCGTTGCCTACCTTGCGATTTTTGCGCGCAGCGACTCTGGGAAGGGCCTTTCGCGGCATGTGAAACGGTTGATTCGAATGGCGGATAGGGCCAGGGTATCTGATAGAGTGTTAATCGACCGGGATTAGGCAAGTCATCAACGGCTGGATTGATAACCTGTATTGGTCTATTGTTTGGCAACATTTAGAGAATTGGAAATTTATGATTTAACCGATGACCTGGACACAACACTTGATGGTGAGTGGAGACATTTTCTTAATAATATTTTGTATTATTCAGCCGAAACGGCCTCCCAGAGCAGATTGCAATACTTATTGCCAGTGAATTTTCAGATCAGGAATTACTCAGTGGTCAAGAGAGTAAAAAGCTGGGCAAAGCAATAGAACTTATGGATAAGGTTAGCCCAAATTTTGCACCACATGTACGGACGAATAGCTCAAGATAGAAGTATACTAATGAGAACTGGCATGAGATAGGATTTAAGAAACTGACTTTGGAAAAGGGGTTCTAATTCAGTTCTTTTCCCAGAAAACCATATTCATAGAATAATGATGGTGGCGATCGTCATATAAAGGTTATGAGCAAAACGAGAGGGTTTGGTATGGCATGGATTTACTTATTTGTTGCCGCCCTATTTGAGTGCGGTTGGGCAATAGGCTTGAAGTACACCAATGGCTTTACAAAGCTTTGGCCTTCAGTGTTGACTATAATTGCAATGATTGTGAGTTTTCAGCTTTTATCACTGGCTATCAAAACGATTCCCGTCGGTACCGCCTACGCGATATGGACCGGTATCGGGGCAGTAGGGGTTGCTATCCTGGGCATGATACTTTTTGGTGAATCCAGAGATTTTGCAAGAATTCTATGTGTTGTTTTGATTGTATCGGGTGTAATTGGCCTAAAAGTATTTTCAGGGCAGGCCGCAGCATAAAAAAGAGATTGACGATATTTATTAAGGCGCTAGATATCTGGGAGCCTCTGAACCTCAAGCGTGATATTGATTTGGCTGTTATGATTGAGCGAGAACCGTGGATGATCGAGGCAGGTAAAATAAAGATGCTTCGGTAAGTAATTCCTGATTCGAAGAGGAGAGATTCTTCTGTCGAGCGATAAGGTTATCCATTTTAGAAATGGGATTTTCAATGGGGCAAGCGAACTGTTTGCCAGGGTAAAAGAGAAGTCAATATTATGGGTAACCTGAACTACCTAAGATTCACTGAAATCAATCCTGATGAATTTTTGCCGATACTCAACAGCGAAAAAATAAGAAAACACTTGATCGAACACGATTTATTCACGATTGATACCTTGAAGGTATGGATGGAAGCCAAGCTTGAGGTCGATGGTCAGTCTGGTTGTCGAGTTAGAGCCATTGTTTTTGAAGGTTTACTAGTTGGCTGGTGTGGAATACAGCTTGAGGGTGGGAAGTACGAGCTTGCTATTATTATTGATGATCAATTTTGGGGGCTGGGTAAGCAGGTGTTCCGAGATTTGATGTTGTGGGCAAGAGAATTTGGACATAAAGAAGTTTCTATGAATTTGCTCAATACACGACGCGACTATAGATTTTTAAATAAAATTTCAAAGCGTGTACGTGACGCTGAATTATATGGGCAACAATTTACTGAGTACCTTTTGGAGATTAAGTAGAATTTAGTAACCAGAAAAACCGATAAGTTTCTGCGCCCGGCCAATTCCAGATACGAATCGATTGCACCCTTGTCATGAAACGCCAAAAACTGTCTAAACGGGCTTTCAAGTCCAGTGTTAACGAAAGTCAGGTTGTTTACTCGACTACTGACTCTCTTAAGGAAGTTAATGTCCGATATACCCCGGTTGGTTCAGGTTCGATTCATACATCGTCCATTAGACTCTCCAATATATTTTAGGGGCGTTCAAGTATCAACCCAAGCGACCAACCATTAAAGAGTTGGGTAAGCCAGGAAAAAACAAGAAGGTAACACGACGTGAATAGTATTAGTTTTCGGTGCAAAGATCAGGCTAGACGATAGGGTTTTTATTGGATACAATTCTATTTTATGCACGCCTGTGACAAGAAATACTTCATATTCATCCTTAAAAAGATAAAATTAGGGATATTTACTAAATGATTAATAAAGTAAGTGTAGGTTTGCTAGTGTTGTTGACCAGCAATTTTTCTTTTGCAGAACCGACAACCGATCAAACTCAAAAGTACATTACAGATATTCTAAACGATAAAGAAATAGTAACCTCCAGGATCAAATCTGAAAACTTAACGACCTATTTTAAGGGGGCAAGTTTCCCCAGGCAATGCACTCTAAAGATTCGATATGAAGCAACGCAATGGACCTTGGAAAAAGAAAATAAATATAGATATTCTATAGATTTCTCTAAAGATCGTTACGTCATCGATGGTCGGTTAAATATAAAAAATCCAAAGGGGAAGTCTTCAATACTTGTTCAATGGGATTCAATTGAAATCGGTGATGACTGGTACCAAGACCCTAAGCGATCCTACGACAAAAAGGAGAGCAGTTTAAAACTATTGGAAAATTCCTGGCTCAAAAATGAATTAAATATTTCTTCCTACTACCGGGAAAAACTTCATTCAGCATTTAAGCATCTTGCTAAAATTTGCTACAAAGGTAGTGATCAGGAGCTGTTTTAAATAATTATTTATTTAAGGTTTCAACTTTAAATTCTGTTGTTTTAAAAAAATAAATGGAGAAAATTTAATGCGTAAAATTGCATTGACAATTGGTCTTTTAGTAGGTGCTTCCACATCGACTGCGGATGCTTTAGCAGATGAATATAGTAATGGTTGTGCAAGACCAGTCGATCAGAATGGTTATAGTTGCATCACTACGCAGCGCGGTTTAGGCTCCAATAGTCATTATCTTTATATGTCGAATAGTTGTAATAGTGATATCAGGGGTAGAATTTGTTTCCAGGTTGTTTCTGATGACAGTAGAAAAGAATCTAGCTGGTACTGCAAGAAAACCTTCACAGCTAAAAAGAAAGAGGATAATAAGTTAAAAACCAGCGATCGTGGGTGGACCTGGAATGGTGTTTATATGCATGCAGATGTGGCTGTTGCATCCGGGGAATATCGACTAGGCGATTATTGTTTCGATAATAAGAAAGAGTTCGTTGCTAGCCACAGTGACGATTTTTTTAAAATTTGGAAAAAATATCGTTGATACCCAGAGTCTTTAGAAAGCAAAGTAAAAAGGAGCATAAGGCTCCTTTTTTGTTAAATTGGTTTTCTAAAAAGCCAGCCGCAAGCCCTGGAAAACTCTATGTTGCAATAGGGTTTATTCTCTCATCTTGTCTCGATCGCAGGCTAACAGGGTAGGAATGCGCCGATCCCCCCTTCTGCTGTGGTTCTTGGTTCCAAGTGTAAATCCAGTGCAGAAATCATATGGCTCAAGTTCATTGAAGTTTGTTATTCCATTTGCACATACAATTCCTCACAGGTTTTGGCGCCTCTGCGAGTGTTGCTAAGTAGCCTGTTTCTCCGGCCAGCCATAAACAGGCAGATCATATTTGGCAAAGCTCGCGCAGGCTCAGAGGGTTGGGTCCCAATCCAGCTCCAAACTTGTATCGCAAAGTATTTATGGCCGTAAATTTCATAAATCTCAAGGAGGCGATACAATAAAAGCGATATTCTCGCGAAGGGAATAGATTGCGCAATTGTTACAAAGAGCCAAAGAGCTGGCAGAGTAGATTCTCAGGAAAAATATAAAAAGTCAGTTCGCTTATTTAAATGAACTTATCATAGAAAGTTGGTCCCGATAAATCCTGCTAATTCAGGCACGATTCATACTTCGGTCATTATACTCCTGATTAGAGTTTAAAAGGACTCAAGTATCTATCCAAGGAATTTATATATGAACGAGTTCTGTACAGGCTGGGAAAATTTGAGAAGGAAACACAGCCTAAATTCTGATTGGGTTAATACTATCTGTTATCAAGTCATCAGAGGATAAACCATGAAATTATTTGCGTTCTTACTCGTCGCGGTTGCATCAAGCTCAATGGCACACGACAGATCTTGGGTGTCGGCCACAGGATTTACTTCCTTCTCGGACTACAGCCACAGGGCAGCGCTTAAAAGTGCGAAAAGAGATGCGCGTTCAAAGCTACTAATGCTTTGTAGTTATAAAAACCATTCGAAAGTAGTTAAAAGAACTGTTGCGGTAAAAAGCAAGAGCTGTACAAAAAGTAGAAGATATGGACGTAGAGGTTTCTCGCATTACTGCGAAGTGACTATGGCATCCAAATGCAGAGGAGGGACGAAATATTCCAGTGTAGTGGTTAATCAACTTTAAATAATCTAATTCCCTAGGAGATGGTAATATGGAATTTAAATCATCGTTGTACTGAGTATTTATTATTTCTTAAGCGATACCTAGGTATTCAGGTAAAGCGGCAAGTTATTTAAGATAAAAGATGGCTGTAGATACAAAGAAAGTATAAAGCAAGTGGTCGGCATGGTCCCAGTGGGACCAGTAATGTCATTATAATTTTCGGGTTGGGAGGGTATTATGAAAGCAGTAGTTTTATTTTTCTTGGTCTTTATATCGTTACAAGTGTTAGCTAACTGCAATAACGAATGTGCTGCAGAGTACAAGCAGTGCTCAGAAAAGTGGGAGGGTATTCATCCCTCTTGTGGTCCCCAATACAAGAAATGCTTAGCCATTTGTCCACCACCAGGGGAAGCCCTAAATGTTTGTACAAAGGACTGCTATGACCAGTCCTATGCCTGTAAAAATAAATGGGAGGGGATTCATCCCGGCTGCAAGTCAACGCTAAAAGCTTGCTTAAAGCGGTGCCCATGATTCTAAAAGGTAAGCAGTGCCATCTTTCGGCCTGGGGCGTGCTAAAGCGCGACGCTAGTTTGGCTATTCCGGCTGCAGGACAATTAAAGTGATTCTGGCTAGATAAATGCTATGCGTGAAACATGCCCTGAGGGGATTTTTGTTATGGAAACAGTTCCTGAATTTTCCTGACAAGGCTGTTATCTGGAGGAATACAAGCACAGGGATTTACATTTTACCACTTGATTGCCTCGGAATAGAAAGTATGACAAAAATAATCTTTATAATAATATTCCTGACGGGTTGCACTAGCCAACAGTGGAATGAGATTGCCGCCGTTGTGGCTTCCGCTTCTGGTTCAAGCTACCCAAGCCCACATATATCTGATACAAGTTATCGAATATCACATACAGCTGCTTCACGTTACTCAGGCTCCTATGAATCGCGTAATGTTAAATTAATGTTATTTGGCGGGAAAAATCATAAAACCTATTTAGGCTGTATCAGTTGTTCAGAGTATGACACTGATTCAGTTTTCAACCGCTACGGAGCTTATGGCAGTAAATACTCATCAACCAGCATTTACAATAGTTATTCAGACTATGGTTCTCAATATACCAACTATAGTCCATGCAACCAATACGCTAGTCACCCGCCAATAATCATCGATGATGATGGTGATTTTTATGGGGCTTTAACAGTCAATCCATACAACCCAGAAGCAACCACTGACGGAAAACTACTTGCATGGCTTACTGGTGTGTGTGGTACAAATTAAATTCGGTGACACGAGCGCAGAAACGGAACCACCCAAAACACGTCCTCCGCAAAAGCCATCTTATACGTTATTTGCATTGAGATAAGGGAATTAGGGTGCTTCTGAGCAACTATCTTCAGCTATTTTCTGCGGTAGTTTCCGTATTTATTGTAGTGCTTATTTTTATAGGCTAAAGCCTTTTAGAGCAGTCACTGTCATTCCCAGGCAGGCCCGGTGCGGGCTTATCGGACTCCGCTTATTTTTTGATCAGCAGGGCAGCAGAAAGTGGTCCTGGGATTGTTATGGCAAGCCCCACTTTTTGGATGGCAGGTTTCGCTGGCAGACTCAGGGGCGAGAATCAGGACCTGGCCCCGAAGTTCTATCGCAAAATCCAAAAGCCTAATTGATTAAATTTCATACCGCCTTGCAGCCTTCGCATTAAACATGGGCAGCTCCATAGGGCAAGCCGATTGCGGAAAAGTCACAAAATGCCAAATACTGCCCAACCGGTGTCCAAGCCCAATATCAGTGAAAGTCAGTTTGTTCGCTTATAGGACAAGGCCCTGAGGAAGGCTAGTATCCCATACAGTCGCCTGGTTCAGGTTCGGTTCATACATGGGCCATTACAATCTCGAACAGATTTTTGGAAATGTTGATCTATCAATTTACAGCCATCAACAACGAACAAGCCCAGTAAGATTACGGAAAACTTGAGAATGAAATACGGCTTAAATTCGCATCAGCCAAAACACCAAATTATCCCTTTCAGGACTACAAGGGAGGTCACAATTCGCGCCAATATTATGGTACTCTTCAAGGTGGTAGGGGCAGGCCAAGAGAATAACTAGTTTGGTGCTGACGGGAAGCTCTGGACCTGACACTCATCCGCCTGTCGCCAATGGATAAGGGGCCTGTTATTGAGCAGGGACTTTGCAAATAAAAAATTGGGGTGAATAAGTGAGATTCAAAGTAGTATTTTTGTTTTTATTTTCAACAAGTGCCTGGGCAACTGAGGTCAAGTTGGAATGTACTATCAGCGGCAAGAATTTCAGTCGGGAAGATACAAAGGAGTATCAAATCACATTTGATGACAATGAACAAAGAATTTGTACGGTGTATCCATGTAAGCGTGCTAGTACTTATAAAATGAATGAAACAATTTCATACGCAGGTTATGATAACGAGAAAGTTAGTAACACCGTAGAGACCTGGTCAAAAGATATCATCGAATTTAGATCCCGCCTGGGAGGCAGTACTGGTGAGTACACTCTGGATCGAACTTCAGGAACTCTGAGTAATGTTTACATAAATAGGAAGTTTGAAGTTAGGGTAAATATGAAAGGGCCCTGCAAGCTGGTTAAGAAATTTGCGAATGAACAACAGCGTAAATTCTAACTAAATTAGCCTATTCTTGGCAGACGGGTAGTGCTTATTGCCGTGTAGACGAGATTGCCTTTAGGTTTGGATAAGTTTAAATCAATACAATTTTATTTTTGGCGGAAAGTCATATAAGGACTAGAAGATGAGAGTACTTCTAATATTGTTCATGGCGGTTGCATCAAGCGCCTTGGCCCATAATAAGAGCTGGATTTCGGCCAGTGGTTCCAGCTTCTACAGCCAATTCCATGATCGCCAATCTGCGCTTGAAAGCGCAATAAATGATGCGCGAACAAATTTAACAGTTAATTGCGCCAGTATAAAACTTGGAACGGTGGTTGAAAGAACCATTGAAATAAGTGATAAAAGTTGTGACAAAAGAAAAAGACAAATAGGTGATGGTTTTACGTATTATTGTCGAGTGACCATGGCTGCAAAATGCGCTGGAAGTACAGAATCTTCTGGTAGTGTTATTAATATATATTAATTCCATTTATTTCTGCGATTGTTGCTATAAAGCCGGGGGCCAAGGTTTGTGAGGCACCTTCAGTTTTGATTGCCTGAGGATTATAGCCAACTATAGAAGAAAATAATTAACGCTCGGATTTTTACTTTGCATAGATTTATCGCGAAGGATGCGTTGTGAATAAAAACCCTGGAAGAGAAGCTATGTAAATGATGCCGCCATGTACGGTATCCCGGCTCGCTAAGATGAAGAATAATCATGATTGTGCCGGCCAATATAAATTTTAGATTTATCAACAAAGGAGAAAGCAATGAAAATTTTTACTAACATCTTAGGTTTAACTGTCGTTACCCTGTCAGCTATGTATGTTGGAGCTTCCACTGCCAATGAAGGGGAGATGTCCAATGAGAAGAAGGGAGAAATTCTCGGAGCTGCTGTGGGCGCTTTGACAGCACCCGTTACTACGAAAGGTGGTTCAGAAGAAATTGGTGAACATGTTCAGGATTTCCAGGATGCCTATGGCGCTGCCGGCAAGGAAATGGATGAAAAGGAAAATTCCGAAAAGAATGGTGATTAATATTAATCCGGCACGCTTATAGTTCTGTATAATGGCAGCATGAATAAAATAGATGCTCGAAAAATACCGGCTTCCGCTCAAGAAGAAAAGCGCCGCACAGCTATCAAGCTT